>JAGMBN010000048.1 GCA_023129655.1 bacterium
CTATAGCTGCCAAAGGCGCCTGTAGCTCTTCCATACTCTGTTAACGTATTATTGAAATAGCCGCATATGCCGTATATAGAAAAGACACATGCTGAAATAGCTAATATGTATAATATTTTCAGCATCTGTTTTTTTGTCTTTATATTATTTATTACAATGAAAAATAGAATAATTTGTTTCAAGAACTGGGACCTGAATTCATAAAAGCTATATGCAGAAGCTATGGAACCGATTGAAGCTATTACAACAACAATTCCCCAATACATAATAGGAAAATTCAGAGGCGTTTTTATAAAATGCGCATCAGGAACATATCTTAGCTTTACTATCCATGCAATGAGAGGCACAAGAAGAGCCGCTGTTTCAATAGACGCAGTATGCTTAAACGGCATAATAAAAACTAAAAGAAGTATGCCATACTCAATAATTCTGTCACAGATATTAGGCACAGAGGGTTTTAGGAGAGCCTGTTTTGGTTTTTTACTTTGTGCCTTTGTCACTTTGTGCCTTTTTTAAAAGTTTCATACATGCTTCAAATACTTCCTCAACGGATATATTTTTCATACAGTCAATTATATCACATTCTCTCTTCCAGCATGAAGCACATGGTATATTTTTCTGGATAATAATATTCTTTGTTCCATATGGTCCATTTCTTTTAGGATCTGACGGACCATACAGACCAACAACAGGAATCTCTAACGCGGCTGCAAGATGAGTGGGTCCTGTGTCAGAGCCGACAAAAAGATCGCAGTTCTTAATTATTGCAGCAAGTTGTTTTATAGTAGATTGAGGCGTTATTGTAATTCTGCTGTTCATGTTGCTTTTAATGTTTTCTATTAACTCTTTTTCTTGAGGTCCCCATGACATAATTACTTTTGCATTAGCATTGCTATATTTTATTAATTTATCTGCAAGGCGCAAAAAGTTTTTAGCTGGCCATCGCTTTGTTGGCCATCCAGCGCCAGGATTTAGCATAATGATCTTGTCTCTACCTGGAACTAGTTTCTTTAATTCAAAAAAACCCTTTGCAAATCTTAAATCCTGTGCAGATATAGGAATTTTAAAGTCATACACATACTCAGATATGCCAAGCGGTTCAAGCAAACTCAAGTTTTTATCCACTATATGAACAGTTTTTTGAGGCGGAGTTACTTTATGATTGTAGAATATATGACTCAATTCGCGGCTATTAACCTTGCTGAACCCAATCCTATGACCTGCTTTGCTAAAATAAGTTAAAATTCCACTTCTGAATAGTCCCTGAAGGTCCAGCGCAACATCAAACTTCTTTTTGCGCAATATCTTGATTAATTGCAAAAACCCATTATCAAATGGAATGATCTCTGTTAGACCAGGATTTCCCACTAATAAATCAGAGAACTTGTTTTTAACAATCCATGCGATTTCTGCTTCAAGACAATGCTTTCTTAATGTTGCAAGTACAGGCAGAGCATGAATAACATCGCCCATTGAGGAGGGTTTGATAATTAAGATTTTTTGAGGGATTATGGATAGCACTGTTGATTATGGCTTAATAATTTTTTTATTATTTCTCTCCTGTAAATTTCTTAAACTTGTTTATTAGAAGTCTCGTAATCTTTCCAGGTTTTCCGTTTCCTATATCCCTTCCATCAACTTTTACTACAGGAATAAGTTCAGCTGCTGTTCCTGTAAGAAAGCATTCATCGGAAGTATATACTTCATATTTTGAGAAAATAAGTTCTTTAACGCTTAAACCTTCCTGTTCAGCAATCTTCATAACTATTCTCCTTGTAATCCCGTCCAATGCGCCAGTGGATGTAGGCGGAGTGATAAGTGTCCCGTTTCTATATATGAATATATTATCCCCACTGCATTCAACAACATTGCCGGAGGAATTCAGCATTAAGGCTTCATTAGCGCCTGCATTCACCGCCTCGATATTGGCAAGGATATTATTTAGATAATTCATGGATTTTATCTGAGGATTCAGAGCGCTGACAGGTGTTCTTTGGGTGGACGCAGTTATGATTTCCATTCCCTTCTTATAAAGTTCTGCAGGATAAAGAGCTATTTTGTTAACAATAATAATAATTGACGGTTTAGGACACTTTTTTGGATCAATACCAAGATCTCCTACGCCTCTTGTTACTATCAATCTTACATATCCATTCTTCAATCCATTAACTTTATGAGCTTGTCTAACAGCATTCCTTAATTCTGTCTTTGATAATGGTATTTTTAATCTGATTGCTTTTGCAGAATCATAAAGCCTGTTTATATGCTCATCCAGCATAAAGATATTGTCACTATAGATCCTAATTCCCTCAAAAACTCCGTCTCCATACAAAAATCCGTGATCATACACAGAAATATTTGCCTTTGACTTAGGAAAGAATTTCCCATCAATATAAACTTGCATCATAAAAACTCCTTCGTAGTTTTTAAAAATCCAAAATACTAAATCCAAAACAAATTAAAAATTCTAATTCTCAAAATTCTAAACATTGTTTTGAACATTTGTATTTTGGTCATTTAATATTGTTTAGTATTTAGTATTTCGTGCTTAGAATTTAAGTTGGTATTCTATCATACCACTACTAAATTGTCTATAAGCCTTGTCTTGCCTATGTAACAAGTAATTATAATTAAGCTGGTTTTTGAAATCTCAGAGACAGATGAAAAATCCTTATGATTGACTATGCTCGCATAATCCAAGCGCGCTAATCTTTCTTTTTTTACCATACTCCTAATGCGCTTTAACACATTGTCAGATCTTTTCTCTCTGTTTTTTATCATTCCCTCTGCTTCCTGCAAAGATCTATATAATACCAGAGCCGCCTTTCTTTCCTCAGAAGATAAATATTTGTTCCTTGAACTCATTGCCAGACCATCTTTTTCCCTGACAGTGGGCATAGCAACAATTTTTATATTAAAATTTAAATCTTTTACCATTCTTTTTATAATTGCGGTCTGCTGGGCATCTTTTTGGCCAAAATAAGCAACATCAGGATCTATAATGTTGAAAAGTTTTCCGACAATAGTGCACACTCCTTTAAAATGTGCGAGTCTTGTTTTCCCTTCCCAGATTTTATCCATATTTTCAACACTAACAAAGGTGGAAAAATCTTTAGTATAGATATGCTTCGTATCCGGATAAAAGATAACATCCACTCCAGCGCTTTCTGCCAGTTTCCTGTCCATATCAAAATCTCTTGGGTATTTCTTTAAATCTTCTTCCGGGGCAAACTGCGTTGGGTTCACGAATATACTCATAACTACAACATCGCAATCATTTTTTGCCCTGTGTATAAGACTCAAATGCCCTTCGTGAAGATACCCCATTGTCGGAACAAGACCAATGATATTATTATGGGTTTTTGCTTTTTTGGATAATTGACGCATGTTTTTTATGGCTTTAATAATTTTCACTTTATCTCTTCTGTCATTGCGAGGAGTCCCGAAAGCGTTCGGGACGACGTGGCAATCTCAGAGATTGCTTCACTACGTTCGCAATGACATTTGCGTTTCATTCGTAACTATGCTCTTTATCCGGGAACTTTCCTGCGGTTACATCTTTTTTATAGTCCTCAAGCGCTTTTGCGATCTGTTCTGTTAAATTGGCATACTGCTTAACGAATTTCGGAACATGTCCTGTTTTTAAGCCCAGCATATCATGTATCACTAATATCTGTCCGTCACAGTATGGACCTGCTCCAATCCCAATAGTCGGGATATGAAGTTTTTTTGTTATATCCCTTGCAAGCGCGGACGGAACACATTCAAGAACAATGGCAAAAACTCCTGCTTGCTCAAGCAGTAAAGCGTCTTCAATGAGCTTCTTAGCTCTCTCAGGGTCCCTTCCCTGAACCTTGTATCCTCCGATCTGATGAATTGATTGAGGGGTCAGCCCTATATGACCCAACACTGGAATCCCTGCTTGAATAATTCTATATACCATATCTTTTATCCATCCTCCACCTTCCAGCTTAACCGCCTCAGCACCTGCCTCTTTTATAAACCTGCCCGCATTTTCAACCGCTTTCTCCTGACTCGCCTGATACGACATAAACGGCATATCTGCGACAACTAATGAATCCGGATCAGCTCTTGATACAGCTTTGGTATGATGTATCATTTCATCCATTGTTACAGGTATAGTATCCTTGTATCCGAGAACCATAGATGCAAGCGAATCGCCGACAAGGATCAAATCAATATCTGCTTGATTAATAATCGTTGTCATCCAATAGCTGTAAGAAGTAAGCGCAACAATTTTCTTAACGTGTTTCATGTCTCGAATTGCAGCAGATGTTCTTTTCATCCCACTTTCCTAACAATCTGTTCTTCTGTTATGTCATCCAGCAGATGTTTCACAGACTTCCCAAGAACAGGATGTACGAAATCCCCGGCAATCTCTGCTAAAGGAGCGAGCACAAATGCTCTTTTATACGCTTGAGAATGAGGAATTTTCAAAACCTGTTCATTCAAAACAACATCCCTGAAAAAGATTATATCTATATCTATTTTTCGCGGTCCTCCAATGAAATTTTCTTCTCTTCCAATGAAAAGTTCAATATCTTTAATAATTTTCAATAAGTCTTTAGGCTGAATATCCGTTTTAAGTTCAATCGCGCAATTCACAAACCACGGCTGTTTCTTCACGCCAACAGGACTTGTTTCGTAAAATGAAGAACACTTCCTGACCTCAATCTGCGAGTTCTGAGACAAGAGCCGAATAGCTTCCTGAATATTCGCTTTGCGATTTCCTATATTTGAACCAAGGCTTAAATATACGCACATAACAACCTCAACATCCCCCTGAATCCCCCTTCAAAGGGGGACTTTTGTCCTTTGTGCCTATGTGCCTTTGCCACTTTCCAACACATCTCTCATATCATAGAGTCCTGCTCTTTGGGCGCTGATGAATTTTATTGCTTTAATAACTCCCCGGGCAAATGTGTCTCTTGTAGTAGCGATATGCTTTAGTTCTATTCTTTCGCCAATCCCTCCAAATATAACTGTATGTTCTCCAACTATATCGCCTGCTCTAACAGCATGTATTCCAATCTCGTTTCGTTTTCTTTCTCCAACCAGTCCCTCTCTGCCGTAAGCAGCTATATCCTCAAGCTTTTTACCCTTTGCATTTGAAATAACTTCAGCAAGAGTTTTTGCTGTGCCGCTTGGAGCGTCCTTCTTAAATCTGTGATGCGCCTCTATGATCTCCACGTCATATTCATCTCCTAATACGCTTGATGCCTGCTCAACAAGTTTACACAAAAGGTTAACGCCAACACTCATATTTGAAGAAACAAGACATGGAATCGCACAAGACATACTTTTTATCTCAGATAACGCTTCAGAGCTCAATCCAGTGGCGCCGATAATTAACGCTTTCTTATATTTTGCGCAGATCTTCGCAGAATCAAGAGCTCCGTCCGCAGATGAAAAATCAACCACAACATCCGCATCTTCTATAACATCATTAATAGAGGATGTTACTTTTACGCCAACATCTTTTCCTATATCAGGATGAGATAGAATCTCAACTGCCCCACAAAGATGTAAATCTTTCTGCATTGACAAGAGAGCAATTATTCTCTTTCCCATTTTTCCGCATGCGCCGTTAACAATTACATTGATCATGACAAAACTCCTATGTCAATCAACGCTTCTCTCAATCTTTCCGCATTTTCCTTTTTTATTTCACAAAGAGGCAGTCTTAATTGAGGAATTATCTTCCCCATCATTCCAAGAGCTGTTTTTACAGGTATTGGATTTGTTTCATAGAATAATGCTTTAAACAGCGAAAACAAGTTGAAATGAATTTTTCTGGATTCTTCCAAATTACCATCCATAAAATTCTTTACCATCATAGCCATATGCTTTGGAACTACATTCGCAGCAACTGATATTACTCCTTTTGCTCCAAGCGCCATCATAGGCAGAGTCAGAGCGTCGTCTCCTGAAAGAACAGTTATATCGCACATATCCATTATAGCGCTGATCTGATCCAGACTCCCACTTGCTTCCTTTATGGCAACGATATTATCGATCTTTGAAAGCTCAGCAACTGTTTGAGGCAGAATGCTTATGCCTGTTCTTGAAGGCACATTATACAGTACAATAGGGATATCCACTGCTTTTGCTATCTTTTCATAATGAAGGCACTGTCCCCTGGGAGTTGGTTTATTATAGTATGGAGTAATCAGCAGGGCTCCGTCCGCTCCAGCATCTTTAGCGGATTTTGTAAGTGCCAGAGCTTCTTCAGTGCTATTTGAACCTGTTCCTGCAATTACAGGAACTCTCTTATTAACAATATCAATAACCAGTTTTATCATGTATTCCTGTTCCTTGTGGCTAAGCGTAGCCGCCTCTCCTGTGCATCCGCATGGAAGAATCGCGCTTGTGCCCTCTGAAATATGAAACTCAATAAGCTCTGATAATCTGCGTTCATCAATCTTATTACCTTTAAATGGTGTAACTATTGCAACTATTGACCCTTCAAACATGTTCATACCTCCATCTTGAATGTTATTTCTGTATATCCTATTCCAATTCTGTCATTATGTCTGAGACGATGTCTCTTTATCTCTGTCCCATTAACAACAGTTCCTCCCTTACTGACCAAATCGTAGAGAATATACCCCTCTTTTTCAGGCCTGATTTTTGCGTGAAGTCTGGATACCCTGGGCTCTTTAATCTCAATGTTACAGGTATCGCTCCTTCCAATAAAAAATTCTTTATCAGATGGTAATTTACACTCTTCTAAAAACCCAATCTGATTTCTAGCAATTAATCTTGCAGAAGGCAGAGAGAGATTTTTTTCAACGCTGCCTTCAGGAATTTTACAAAGCAGCTCTTGTTTTCCCTCATTTCTCTTTGACCGTTCTATTTTTTCTTTAACAATAGCTATTTCTGCTTTGCCAAAACGGAATATGTAAAAAACTATCCAATAAATAAATAAAGCGCCTACTACAGGACCTATAATTGAGAAAAAGACCCCTACAGGATGCTCTATTACAAATTTTTCAATTTTGCTAACAGCAAAAACATGCCGGCAAAACACTAACACGATAAAAACGACCGAAGGGCAGATTACATCCCCCTTAATCCCCCTTCGAAGGGGGACGGTTTTGCCGCAGGCGAAATCAGGGGGATGTTCGCCCTTTCCTGAATTAAAATTTTTGGACATTTGTATTTTGTTATTTGTCATTTAGCTTTAAATAAATTCTAACATACCCTATATAGCTACGCAACATAAATAAAGCAAATTACACCATCTTTAAAAATGCTTCTATAAATCTATCAATATTCCCATCCATAACCGCCTGAACATTTCCTGTTTCAATCCCAGTCCTGTGATCTTTAACAAGAGTATAGGGCTGGAATGTATACGAACGGATCTGAGAGCCCCATTCTATTTTCTTTTTATCTTTATTGTATTCCTGCATTTCTTCTTCCTTTTTTCGCATATGGTATTCAACCAGACGCGCTTTTAGAACCTTCATCGCAGTCAACTTGTTTTTAAGCTGAGAGCGTTCATTTTGGCATTGCGTGACTATACCTGTCGGCAGATGTGTGATACGCACAGCAGAGTCAGTGGTATTGATATGCTGTCCTCCATGACCGCTTGCGCGATAAGTATCAATTCTTAGATCGCCGTCTTCAATATCAACATCAACCTCGTCCTCCACCTCTGCAATTACATCAACTGAGCAGAATGAAGTATGTCTCCTTTTGTTAGCGTCAAATGGAGATATTCGGACAAGCCTGTGCACCCCTATTTCCGAACGCAGATAGCCATACGCGTATTCACCTTTAACTATAATCGTTACGGTTTTTATACCCGCTTCTTCACCTGCCAGAATGTCCGCGATCTCCGTTTTAAAGCCCCTTTTTTCCGCCCACTTGATATACATTTTTAGAAGCATCTCCACCCAGTCGCACGCCTCAGTCCCTCCCGCGCCTGAATGAATGGTCATAATAGCGTTATTTCCATCATACATACCGCTTAAAGTCAAAGTTACTTCAAATTTCTTATACTCTTCCTCAAGTTTTTCAAGCTCTGCGGCAATTTCAGAAGAGATTGAATCATCCTTCTCTGACAAGGCAAGCTCAACAAGTTCTGAAGCGTTATCTGTTTCTTTGATAAGAATATCAAGAGGAGTGATAATATCTTTTAGGATTTTAATCTGTTTTATAATACCTGCGGCTTTTTTGTTATCTGTCCAGAAGTCCGGCTTTGAAGTCTTTTCTTCTAACTGCTTTATTTCTTCAATCTTTTTTGGATAGTCAAAGATACACCTTTGCGTGATCCAAGTTTTTTTTTAATACATCTAATCGCTGTTTTAGATGCTCCATCAACTCATCCCCTAACCCCTTCTCTTGACAAAGAAGGGGAATATTCCCTCTCTCATTCTTTATTCAATATATCGTGAGTGCCGACTTTTCTAAGAATTCTTGTATCTCCAACCGGCATAAAAGTAATGCGATAATTTTTAGTAATGCTCATTTCCCAAATATTATCAGCCCCTTTAATCCTTTTAATTCTAAGT
>JAGMBN010000049.1 GCA_023129655.1 bacterium
TTTTTTTCATTCATGCTCCCTGTTCTATATCCTTCCAAATCAACTGTCACATAAGTATAACCTAATTCCTTGAATTTAGTTATGATTTTGTCCCTTACATTTTCTTTTAATAATTTGGATATTTCATTTTTGGGAATTTCTATTCGGGCAATTTTGTCATGGTGCCTTACTCTCACCTGAGTTATGCCAAATTTTCTTAAGAGTGTCTCCGCTTTATCAACTTTGGCAAGATTCTCTTTGGTTATCTTCATACCATAAGGGAAACGAGAAGCTAGGCAGGCAAGAGATGGTTTGTTCCATGTAAGTAATCCAAGCCTCTCTGATAAGCTGCGAATCTCATCCTTAGTAAAACCTGCCTCTTTAAGTGGGCTCCTTACCCCTAATTTCTCAACTGCTCTCATACCCGGACGAAAGTCCTTTGCGTCATCATAGTTTGAACCATCTAAAACATAGTTTAACCTGTATTCTTTAGCTAATGCGATCAGTTTCGAAAATAATTCCTTTTTGCACCAGTAACATCTATTAGTGGAATTCTCTGTGAATTTTTGATTGGAAAGCTCATCGGTCTTAATGACTAAATGTCTCGCCTTTAATCCTTTTGCAATGGTTTCAGCTTCTTTTATTTCGTTGGCAGGATAAGTCAAAGAAGTTGCAGTGACAGCCACTACTTTATCATCGTCTAATACATCCTTGGCAACCTTAACTAAAAAAGCGCTATCTACACCCCCTGAATAGGCTATTAAGACACTCTCCATCTTGACCAAAATTTTCTTTAGATGCTGTAATTTTTGTTCATTATACATCTTCTTTGTGATTATCTGATGACTCTTTCTCCATTACTGCCTTGCGGCTTAGATTGATTCTGCCCTGAGAATCTATTTCCATTACCTTGACAGTCAGCTTATCTCCAACCTTGACCACATCATCAATATTTTTCACGTATTCATTAGATAACTGAGACACATGAATAAGCCCGTCCTGTCCGGGAAGTACCTCTGCGAACGCGCCGAAATTTGTAACTTTCTTCACCGTGCTATCGTATGTTTTTCCCACTTCCACGTCTTCTACAAGTTTCCTGACAATGTCAATAGCCTTGTCAAGCTGCTCTTTATCAGCGGATGCAATAGATACCTTGCCTTGATCGTCAATATTAATCTTAACATCTGTATCCTGAACGATCTTTTTTATCGTTTTTCCGCCAGGTCCAATGACTTTCCCAATTTTCTCAGTATTCACCTGCATTGTAAAAATCCTTGGCGCGTATGGAGATACTTCTTTACGCGGCTCGGAGATCACCGCTTCCATCTTATCAAGAATTTTTAAACGTGCTTCCTTTGCCTGAGACAGCCCCTTTCCCATAATCTCAGGAGTAATGCCTTCCATTTTTATATCCATCTGAAAAGCTGTTATCCCGTCTCTGGTGCCTGTAACTTTGAAATCCATATCTCCCAGATGATCCTCCATTCCGCTGATATCCGTTAGCACAACAAACTTATCGCCTTCCTTTATTAAGCCCATTGCAATTCCTGCCACAGGCTCTTTTATCGGCACGCCGGCATCCATAAGTGAAAGAACTCCTCCGCATACTGTTGCCATTGAAGAGGATCCGTTTGATTCCAGAATGTCCGACACTATTCTTACTGTGTAAGGAAATTCCTCGGAAGAAGGCATTACCATTTTTATGGCTCGTTCGGCAAGCGCTCCATGACCTATCTCCCGTCTGCCCGGACCTCTGTTAGGTCTTGTTTCTCCAACACTGAATGACGGGAAGTTATAATGCAGCATAAACGTTTTTTCAGAGTCTCCCCTTAGCCCGTCAATACGTTGTCCGTCTTCGGATGTGCCAAGCGTTGTTACTGCCAGACTCTGCGTCTCGCCTCTTGTAAAAACCGCTGAACCGTGCGTTCTCGGCAAAACACTGATCTCACAGGTAATAGGTCTTATCTCTTCAAGCGATCTGCCGTCTATTCTTTTCTTCTCATCCAGAATTTTCTTTCTTACTTCCTCTTTCTCTATCTTATCAAAAATGTAAGATACTGCGTTCTCCTGCTCAGGGTATTTCTCTGAAAGTTCATCCTTGATTTCACTCAGTAAATTACCCAGAAAATCTTTACGCTCTGATCTATCAGCCATCTTGTTTGCCTGTAATATCTTATCTACAGCCAATTCTTTTACAGCACTCTCCAGTTCCTGCGATATGCTCATTACTTCAATTGTACGCTTAGCCTTGCCGCATTTAGCTATCAGTTCTTCAATGACTTCAGTGATCTTTACGATATGGGTGTGCGCTGCTTTTAAAGCCTCTAAAGAGACTTCCTCTGATACTCCTTTCCCGTCCCCTTCTACCATTGTTATTGCATCCTTTGTTCCCGCAACAACAAAAGCTAATTCGCTCTGTTCAATCTGTTCATATGACGGATTAATAATGAATTCATCATTTACTCTGCCTATCCTTACCGCTCCAATCGGTTTAAAAAAAGGTATATCGGATATTCCAAGCGCTGCTGAAGCGCCGATTATTGCAAGAACATCAGGATCTGTGAATTCATCCGCAGACAAGGCGCTTACCATAACCTGCAGCTCGTTCCTGAACATATCCGGAAAAAGAGGCCTTATCGGTCTGTCTATCAGCCTTGAAGTCAAAATCTCTTTTTCTGTTGGTCTTCCTTCCCGCTTAAAAAATCCTCCGGGAATCTTCCCTGCAGCATACGTCTTTTCTCTATAATCAACAGACAATGGAAAATAATCCATTCCTTCTCTGGTTGTCTTGGAGCAAACAGCTGTCGCAAGAACAACAGTATCCCCACATCTAACTGTAACAGCTCCGTCTGCCTGTTTTGCAAGCTTGCCTGTTTCTATAACTAAGTCTCTCTCTCCTACTTTTACCTCTACTTTCTCATTCATATCTTCCCTCTTTCCTTTTTTATTTTCATTTTCTAGTTTCTATTTGTTTCCTAACTCGGTCTATAAACTGCTTAACATCCATTCCTGCGCAATCCCTACTTCCATGCTTTCTAACAGATATTGTTTTCTCTTTAACCTCCCTGTCTCCTATTATAAGCATGTAAGGAATTTTATCCAGTTCTGATTCCCTTATTTTTAGTCCTATTTTTTCATCTCTGCAATCCAGTTCCACTCTTATTTGACTGCACTGCAGCAAATTCTGCATCTCTTTTGCATAGGGAACATTATCATCTTTTATAGTTAATATTTTAACCTGAACAGGCGCAAGCCATACTGGAAATGATCCGCCATAATGCTCAATAAGAGTTCCCACAAACCTTTCCATGGAACCAAGAACAGTGCGGTGAACCATCATCGCATAATGTTCTTTTCCGTCTTCTCCGATATAAGTAACATTAAAACGGCGCGGCAGATTAAAGTCAAATTGCACAGTTGGCCCCTGCCACAATCTGCCAAGAGAGTCTTTCATTTTTACATCAATCTTTGGGCCATAAAAAACTGCCTCTCCTTCTTCAACCTTATATGTTATATTCTTTTCTTTTAATACCTGTTCAAGTGTACCTGTAGCTTTGTCCCAGTCTTCAATGCTTCCTGCAAATTTATTGCTTTTATCTCTTGTGCTCAAAAATACTTCATATTCAAATCCAAATATTTTCATCATGTAGTCTATAAGTTCTATCACTCCTTTGATCTCATTTTTAAGCTGGTCGGGAGCGCAGAAGATATGGGCATCATCCTGAGTAAATCCCCTAACTCTCAGCATACCGTGAAGCACGCCTGATTTTTCATATCTATAGACTGTACCGAGCTCTGCATAGCGTATTGGCAGTTCTCTATAACTATGCAAATTTGTTTTGTAGATCAATATATGGCCGGGACAGTTCATAGGCTTGATTATATAATCCTGTTTATCTATTTCCATTGGAGAATACATATTGTCTTTGTAAAAATCCAGATGTCCGCTGGTCTTCCACAAATTGATATTGGAGATATGAGGTATATTCACAAATTGATATCCGCTCTTCATATGCTCCTTATACCAAAAATCTTCAATCACTCTGCGAATCATAGCTCCCTTTGGATGCCAGAAAATAAGACCCGCACCTGCTTCTTCATGTATGCTATATAAATCTAGCTCTTTTCCAAGTTTTCTATGATCACGCTTTTTAGCCTCTGTAAGTTTATTTACATACTCATCAAGTTCCTCTTTTGTATGCCATGCTGTACCATATATTCTCTGAAGCATTTTGTTCTTCTCATTTCCACGCCAATACGCACCAGCAATACTAAGCAGCTTAAACGCCTTTATGTCAGCAGCAGTCTCAACATGCGACCCACGACAGAGGTCAATAAAATCACCTGTCTTATACAAACTCACTTTCTCGTCAGAAATCTCATCAAGCAGTTCCAATTTATACGCCTCATTTCTCGCCTTAAATATCTTTTTAGCTTTATTCTTAGAGACTTTAATCCGCTCAAAACAGGTTTTCTTATTTATTATATTCCACATCTTTTTTTCAATCTTTTTCAGGTCTTCAGGAACAAACGGAGTTTTCTTATCAAAATCATAATAAAACCCGTCTTCAATAGCCGGACCTATGCTTATCTTTGTGCCGGGGAATAGCTGCTGGACAGCTGAAGCCATTATATGCGCAGTACTATGCCGATAGACATCTAATGAGAATTTCATAGTGGGCGGTACTGGGTTCGAACCAGTGACCCCCTGCACGTCAAGCAGGTACTCTAACCAGCTGAGCTAACCGCCCAGGGAAAGCTGCGCTAGTATAACGAAAACGAATATCGTTTACAAGCAGAAAACCCTTTGTTCTAAGTTTGTTAAAGTTTAAGCTTAATTCTGCATAAAGCAAAAACCTGTTGATAAATATCTTTTTATGATAATATAGTCTCAAAATAAAATGACGAAGCAAAAATTCCCCCTTTGAAGGGGGATTCAGGGAGATGTAAGGTGAAACTATCAGTTGTTATTCCGTGCTATAACGAAAAGGATACTATCAGAGAGATCGTAAAGAGAGTAAACGCTCTGAATATTAATAAAGAGATTATAATTGTGGATAACGTATCCTATGACGGAACACGTGAAATACTCAAAGAACTGGTTTCTCAATATGCCAATCTCAGGGTTTTCTTTCATAGGAAACATAAGGGTAAAGGCGCTGCGCTCAGGACAGGATTTAAGTATGTTGATGGAGATGTCGTGGTTGTGCAGGATGCTGACCTGGAGTATTCTCCGCAGGAATTTAACAAACTATTAAAGCAGATAGATAACGGCGCTATGATCGTATACGGCTCAAGAATTAAGGGCAGAAACAAGATGATGTATTTTCAGTATTATCTGGGAAATATCTTAGTAAGCCTGATAGCAAATATTCTATATCTTCCATTGGTTACAGATGTATTAACATGTTACAAAATGTTCAGAAAAGAAGTGCTGGATAGTATTAATTTAAGATGTTTTGGATTCGAGTTCTGTACAGAATTCACTGCAAAAGTCAGAAAAAAAGGTTATAAAATTTGTGAAGTGCCGATCAAATATAATCCTCGCTCATACGAAGAAGGCAAGAAAATCAAGAAAAAAGATGGAGTGATAGCAATTTGGTCTCTTCTGAAATACCGTTTCGTAGATTAATTACAAGACTAACCTCCCTGAATCAGAATAAACATTTATTTCTGATACTAATTCTTATTCTTGGAGCTTTATTGCGTATAAGTGTGTTTGGATTGGGGGATTTTCATGGAGATGAAGCCTTATATAGTTTTAGAGGGGCTGAGATTGCTCTTGGAGGAGACTGGTTCTTTCAGGCTGAGGATGTTGATAAGCCTCCTTTACTTCCTTATCTTGCAGCGTTATCTTTCAGAATATTCGGATTTGGAGATAACACTGCCAGACTTCCAAATTTCTTTGCAAGCCTGATCAGCATCTGGCTTGTTTATCAAATATGCTGTAAATGCTTTGACAAAAATACCGGACTAATAGCCGCCTTTCTTATGGCAATTTCTTCGTATAACATACTTTATGCGCCAACGGTTTTTGAAGACACTCTGTTTGCCTGCCTGCTTCTTTTCTCTATATATTTTCTGTGCATCTATAAGGAATTCTGGGCCGGGATTTTTCTTGGCTTATGTTTTTGCGCAAAGCAATTCGGAGTTCTTGCCATGCCGATCATTGGAGCTTTTTTCATAATATTAGGATACATGAAATGGGCGCAGACAAAGCATTCTGAATTCAGCTTCTGTATAAAAAAGCCTTTAATGAAACTTGTTTTTGGCTTTTCTATAGTGCTTGCGATCCTGCTTATATGGGCAGTATTCTTTGAAGATCCAAGACTCGGTATTATATTTCAGGTAAACGCAACAGGTGGGGTTTTTAGAATTATGACAGGAGAATTTATATCAAGACTTTCTCGCTGGCTAAGTTTGTATTCAAAGTTTACCAACAGTTCAGTGATAAACATATTTTTTCTTATCGGTATCCCTATATTAATTGTTTATGAAATCCTGAATCTCAAAAATAAGAGCAGATCTGAGAATATCATAACTTTATGTATTGCAGGATATATTGCGCTCATACTTGGAACATTCACATTGTTCAGGTTTGGATTTTCTCCTCACTATCTGATGTTTATTATACCTTTCGTATTCATATTGTTAGCCAGATATCTGTCACTGCTCGCGGAAGCTTTTAGCAGATTTATCGCCAATTTAAGAAATAAGCGGCAATCTCATGCTTTTATGAAAATATTTTCCTTCAGTTTGTTTTTTATTTTATTCATCAGTCTTTTTTCAGGAACACTAGACGGCATGAAGAATCTGAAACTTGGAGCAAGATGGGATAATGAGGACGGGTTTCAAAATACAGTAGAGTATTTTTCTGCAAACGCAAAGAAATCTTCAACTATTTATTACAACAGGTCATTATGGCCAAACGCATATTACTACTTCTTTAATAAAGGCTTTAAGATCAAACCTGTGGAGTTCAGCAGTGATACGCATATTAAAAAACTCTCAGAGGAAATATGGGACCGCGTAGATGAAGGAGCCTATTTATTACTTGAACATACAGGACAGATTGAAAAAGTTCGGGAGGCATTCAGGAAGAATCCGCAAACGATGCATTATGAAATTAGTAATGTTTACAACGCTTACGGGCATAAAAAATTAAATTTTAAAGTATATAAAGTAAATCTCAAACCGTCTGTAACCCTCACTTCCATAAACATTAATAAATACAAAAATTCCAAAAAACTTGAAGTTTATCTAAAAACAGTGTTTGAAAGGGCATGGCATAATCCCAAAAAGCTCAAAGTAATCCTGACATCCGGTAACAAATCCGGTTTAAACAAAGGAAAACTGGGAGATATTACTTGCACTGCCTCCGGAATAAAACTTGGCAGGAAATTTAAAGGACAAATAATGCTTACATGGAAAGATGTCCACATAAATCCGGAGGCTCTTTTCCTATATCACAAACTTGTCCTCGCGCAAAGCAATAACATGTGTGCAGAGGTCTCTATTGAGGATATTACAAAGCACATACTAAATTCCAATAAACAGTTAACTGCCTGCCATTTAACCGGTTTCGGGAAAAATCTGGCATTAGACGGAACTGCGCATTTATTAGGCAGAGATATTAATTTCCAGCTGATAGGAATACTTAATATCAAGAACGGGGCAACTGTAGAGATAGATTTGAAAAATGCAAGATTGGGAAGCATAAAAATCCCTTCAAAGTTACTGCCTTTAATATCAAAAAAGATAAACCCTTTGTTTGATTTAAAGAGCCTGTTCTTAGGAGTTCCTGTGAAAAATATCAATATTGAAAAATCAAAGATTGTGTTTGGAACATGAAAACTCAGCAATATTTTGTTCTTGCCCCGAACCGAGAGAAACTCTGGTTCAGGGCTTGCCAAAGCTTGCATATAGTGTATAATTTGAACTAAAGGTAAGGTTAAAACTAATGTTTAGTTCACAAATATGAAAAAAGGCGATTATATCTCTTCAATTTTACGTTCAAATAAGACGGTTTTTTCGTTTAAAGATATTGCTTTATTGTGGGGCAATTCAAATGATGCCGCACGTGTCAGGGTTAATTATTACGTAAAAAACGACCAGCTTTATCGTATTCGCAGAGGGTTTTATGCTAAGGATAAAAACTATGACAGGTCTGAATTGGCTGCCAAAATATTTACCCCTTCTTATGTAAGTTTTGAGACTGTATTGGCTCGCGAAGGGGTGATATTCCAATATTACAGCCAAATTTTTGCCGCCTCGTATTTAACAAGAGACATTGTTTGCGACAATCAAACTTATTCATATAAGAAAATAAAAGCATTGGTTTTAGCCAATAATGCCGGCGTTGAAAATAAGGAAGAATGTTCTATTGCGACAAAAGAAAGGGCGTTTCTGGATACGATTTACATCAATAAAGATTACCACTTTGACAACTTGTCGCCTCTGGATTGGGACAGGGTTTTTGAGATGTTACCAATGTATAATAATAAGAGAATGGCTAAAAAAGTAAAAGAATTTTATGAAGATT
>JAGMBN010000005.1 GCA_023129655.1 bacterium
ATGCCGCGTAAATATTTTGGCTGGTTAAGAATAGATCCTTCTGTAGGATATGAAGAAACATGGTTCAGCGAGGATAAATACGGCAAGGACAATGTGCTTAGAGGAGTATACAGAGGAGATATTGAGGCAAGTACAAAGTTCTATAAGACAATGGATGTAAATGAACTTGGAGAAATAAGCAAGATAAGACACGTAATTGAACCGATTACAAGTTATCACTATAGACCTTCGCCACAAATGGATCAGAACGATCTCTACTATTTTGACGAACTTGACAGACTGGCGGATCTGGACTATTTTGACCTTTCATTGATAAACAGGATACAAATTAAGAAAAAACATGAAGACATAGCAATGGGCAAAGATAATAAACTAATCAAAACAACAAGTTATAAAAAAAGAGAGATATTGTACTGGAACGTTGGAACAAAGTATGATCAAAATATACACACTACGCATCGTTTTGCAGACATTTCAAGCGACTTGCAAATAAATCCCCACGATAAATGGGGTATGCGTACTGAAAGCACATATGACATGTATAAGGATGAATTCAGTTCAATAAGCGGAGATATTGAATTCAAGCCCGTAGATAAGTTTCGTACATCATTTGGAGTACGATATAATAATGATACAGACAGATACTTATGGGAGAATTCTACAAGATGGGAAATCAACAAAAAATGGGCTGTCAAAGCGTATAATATGTATGATGTGGAGAGATCTGCATGGGAGAAACAGTCGTTCTCAATCTGGCATAATATGTGCTGCTGGGATGTAGAATTTATTGTAACCACAAGAAACAAGTCTGATAACCCTGATGAAACCGGTTTCTTTATATCGTTTAACTTATCCGCGTACAGAAACAGCAAGGTCAGATTCAGAAGCCTGTACACAGAGCCGAGAAGAGAAAGATCTGAAGAGAGATATGAAGAGAGATGTGAAGAATATGAGTCTGGCGAATATGATTGGGTCAGATTTTAAGGAGTAGAATTTATGAAGACGACTAAGATTTTAATTGTATTTTTAATTCCTATTGTTTTGGCAGGGTGTGGATATACTACAAGCACGGTAAAAAGCGCAGGAATAAGCTCTATATATGTGCCGATGTTTAAGAATGAGACATACGAGCACAATGTTCATGTAACAGTAACAGATGCGGTTATAAATGAACTTATTCTGGATGGAAATCTGAGACTTGTAAAGCATAAAGAAGCGGACACTATACTTCAGGGGCAAGTAGTAAGATACAAGATGGAACCGCTGGGATATGATAAAAATAATGATGTGGAGCAATATCGAATGGTAGTAACTGCGAAAGTTGTATTTAAAAATCTCAAGAAAGATGAGATTATCTGGGCTCAGACTATTGATGGCAGCACTGCTTATTATACTTCCGGGAGATTAGCAATGTCAGAGAAAGCAGCTGCAGATAAGGCTATTGAAAATCTGGCAAGAAATATTGTCAGTGAAGTTATTAATTTTTGGTAGGGAGTGGTGAATGTCAAAAAAACTTTGCATAAATATTTTTCTTTTTCTCTTTGTTTCTTTTCTCTCATCCTGCATCTCTGAGGCTGTTGCTGAGCAGTCTCCCAATGAGATAAAAAAAGTGACCAAAGTAAGTGTGAAAGGGAATAGCAGAATAAGTACTTCCACTATTCTGAGCAAGGTAAAAACCAAGGAAGGAATGCCGTTTTTACAGGAGGTAGTGAGCGCGGATATTGAGAGGTTGTATAAACTTGGCCATTTTCAGGATATAACTGTAGATGCTTCTGAGTTTCTTGGAGGGCTGAACATTGCTTTTATTGTTCAAGAGAGACCTGCTATTGAGAAAGTTGTGATATCAGGTAATAAAAAATTAAAATCAAAAAAGATAAAGAGGCACATGTCTATTGTTGTAGGAGACACATATAACAAGAAACGTCTGAAAAAAAATGAGAAATCTATATATGAACTGTACAAAAAACATGGGTATTATGCAGCTGTTGTTAGTCATACTGTTGAGGAGAAGAAAGCCGACAAAGTTGTTGTCAATATCAGGATAAAAGAGGGAAATAAAGTAAGGATAAAAGGGATTATCTTTGATGGAAATAGCCATTTCAGTATATGGAAGCTGAAGAGACAAATGAGAACGAAAAAAGCCAGATTGAAATGGTTTCCAAGAGGTTATTATGATCCTGATAAATTAAAGGAAGATATAAAGCTACTCAAACTTTATTACGACAAAGCCGGGTATATAAAAGCTGAGATAAAAGAAGCAGATATAACCTTTAACGAGGCAAAAACAGGGATGTATATAAGAATTTCTATTAGTGAAAATGATAAATATTTCACAAGCAATATCACTGTAAAAGGCAATAAGAATTTTTCTTCTCAGGAGATTATCAGCATATTGGATATGAAAAACGGCAATGTCTTTAGTGAATATGGAGTTTCTAAGGATATCTATAATATACGAATGTTTTATGGAGAGAGAGGGTATATAGAGGCTTATGCGAGTCGCGAAATACAAATTAACGATAAAGATAAGACAGTTGATGTTGTATTCAATATAGATGAAAGAAGTATTAACTATGTTCGCAGTATTATTATCAAAGGGAATCTGGAAACAAAGGACAAGGTTATTCGCAGAGAAATAAGGATAAAGCCTGGAGAAAAGTTTGATACAAAAAAGGTTAAGCGAAGCAGGGAAAAACTGATGAATCTAGGTTATTTTCACAAGGTGAATTTTTCTGATGAGAAAACAGAAGAAGTAAATACCAGAGACTTGATTTGTGATGTAAAAGAAAAAAAGACAGGCAGTTTCTCTTTTGGCGGCGGATACAGCACAGTGGAAAATGCTATAGGATTTATAGAGCTTAGGCAGAAGAATTTTGACATCAAGAATTTCCCGAGTTTTTCAGGCGGGGGCCAGTATGCCAGTGTTCGTGCTGATATAAGCGCAAGACGGCAGAATTTTGTTCTGAGCTTTACAGAACCGTGGTTTAGGGATGAGCCTCTTTCTCTGGGGTTTGATCTATACAATAAAACCTATTATCAGGAAGAGTGGACAGAGACTAAAACAGGTGGAGATATAAGAGTTGGACGCGACTTGAGCGAATATACGCGGGGCTTTGTTACGTATAAATGCGAGAATGTAGATGTGGGTAGCTTAACGGATGATGCTCCTGACGTAGTGCAGGATGATGAGGGATCAGCAACTATCAGCAGTATAACAGCCAAGATAAAAAATGATCATAGAGATAACATTTTTGATCCGACGGAAGGTTATGTGAATGTAGTGTCTGCAGAGTGCGCTGGCGGTCCTTTTTTCGGAGATAAGGATTTTTATAAACTAACAGGCAGTACAAGCAAGTATTTTCCTCTAACTAAAAAGTCCGTGTTCAATGTTCGTTTCAGAGCGGGAGTAGTTGATAGTTACGGAGGCACAAAACAAGTTCCTGTTTATGAACGATTCTATGTAGGGGGTCCGAGCACGGTTAGAGGATATGATTACAGCAGCATAGGACCTGAAGAAGATGATGTAAATGTTGGCGGAAATTCAATGTTAGTTGGTAATCTGGAATACTCATATCTTTTGGTAGATACAACTGATACCCCAACCAAAAGTCCTATGAAGATTAGAGGTTTACTATTCTATGACGCAGGAAACGCATGGAAAAACGCAGGCGGTTTCTCAAGTTCTATGAAAACAAGCATAGGAACCGGGATAAGAATACTTATGCCTATCCCTGTTACACTACTTTATGGGTATGGAATAGATAGACATAAAGGAAGATTTGACATTTCCATATCTTATAGTTTTTAGGAGAAATGTGAGCGTAAAAAATACATTCGTACTAGTTCTGGCGGTTTTGCTTTTGTGCGTGGGTTGTGTTCTTAAAACCAATAATTTTTATGCGCCTCCGCTGCCACCAAGGGATATACCTTCTTCTTTAATTGGTAAGGATGCCGGAGATTTTACTATTGAATGGCTGCAAGGAGGAAGTTCAACACAGCTCAGTAGTTATGAGAACAAAAAAGTTGTTGCGTTCAGGGTATGGTCGTTCTGGTGTGAAAGGTGTCAAAAAGAACTGCCTGTTCTCCAGCAGGTTTATGACAAGTATAAGGATAAAGGTTTTGTTTTAATCGCTCTGTTTCCTGATGAAAGCAGGGGAGCAATTCGTAAATTTATGGCAGACAAAGATTATACTTTTCCAATCGGCTTTAATTCGGAAGGGAAGGTCGCCGGTCTTTATAAGATAGACGCCTATCCTGCTCTTATCTTTATTGACAAGAGAGGAATGATTGAAAAGATCAGAACAGGTTTTATTTCCGATTTAAAAGAGACTCTTGAAAATGGAGCGGACAGACTGGTAAAAAATGAGCCTTTCCCAGCAAGCAAAGAGTGGGCTTTTCAAGCTGATACACAAAAGGAAAAACAAACATACGCAGAAAAGCAGTATCAGGCTCAGCGCGCGCTCCTTCACAATGCGGACCAGGACGAGCATGTTGAAGAATTTCTTGATCTGGCGGCTAAAAACAGGTTTAAAACATTTCCAAGGGTTACTGACAGGGATATTATACAAGCAGGAAAAAAGCTGATTGATGACGGCTGCAGCGATCCGCTTGTTCTAAGCTATTATGGATTGCAGTTAGCTCACGCTTATCGTTTTGACGAAGCGCGGACTGTATACGAAAAAAGCGCGCAGGCGCTTGAGAAGTCTGATTACTCAAAATCAATAAAACATATTGCTTGCCTGTGGCTGGCTGAGACTCTCATTGAGATGGGCGAGAAGTACGATAAAGCGCGAAATCATCTTGAATATTGTATCGCCTCAATTCTCGCGCTCTACAACATGGATGATGAGTACATATTTTTTTACCTGAAACAGATAGCCAAAGCGTATGATAAAATTGGTAAAGAAGAAGAGTCCAAAGCATGGAGGGATATTGTTGCTATTGTAATGAATGAAAAGGATGCAGGTTCATGGCTTTTAACTATGTGTCGTGTTAATGCGCATATTAGATATGCATGGGATGCGCGCGGAGGCGGCTGGGCTTCCACTGTAACAGATGATGGGTGGCGTATCTTCAAGAAAGAACTGCGGATTGCTGAAGAAGAAGCTCACAAAGCGTATCAGATGTATCCCGAACGTCCTCAGGCATTTATGCTGACAATAGGCACTGGATTAGGATACAGCGACGAGTGGAAAGCAAGATGGTTCCAGCGCGTTATTAAGACTGATTTTGACTATCCTCCGGCTTACAGCGTTAGACTGTGGTATTTGCAGTCGCGCTGGGGTGGCAGTCATGAGGAAAGAATGGCATTCGGAAAAGAATGTCTATCCACAAAACGTTTTGATACTTTTGCGCCGCTTATCATGATTGATGTATTGGAAGATGCTGCGGAAAGGATGACTGAAGATGCGTGGAGAATGTGGATGCGAGCTGAGACGTGGGAGACTGTAAAAGCGGTTTTTGAAGGATACTTAGCCAAGTATCCAAATGACTACTGGATACGTTCCAGATTTGTGAATTTTGCAGTAAAATGTATGCAGTTTGAGCGCGCTGCGGAAGAATTGGCTGAATTGGGAGACCTTTGCTATCCGAGAGCGTTTGAAGAAGATGATGCGAAAAATGAGGCGTTTGAACTGGCAAAAGCAAAGATCATAGCCGCAACAAGCGAAGGAGGCGAGACTTTCAGGGAAGCTCTGCGTTATGAACTTAAAAACGAGTTTGATCTGGCTGAAGAGAATTACAAGAAAGCTCTATCTCTCGCAAAGTCAGAAGAAGCTCGTAATGCAATCAGCAGGAAGTTGGCAGCGATTCCAATGATGAAGAAATACGGCGCAAGCGAAGAAGCATTAATGGATAACACAGATGGATATCACAGGCGTGGTGGTAAATACAAAGACAAAAAAGAATATGACAAAGCTATTAAAGAATATCAGAAAGCTATTGCTCTGCCTCCGAGAAATAGCAAAACATATCATAGTCTTGCTATTTGTTATGACAGGAAAAGAAATAGAAATAAAGAGATTGAATTCTACAAGAAAACGATAGAAGCAAAACATGATCATGCTCTCGCGTGGAACAATCTCGGAAAGACTTACTGGGAAGTTAAGCGATACGATGAGGGAATTAAAGCATGCAAGGAAGCGATTAGAATAAGACCCAACTATACAAGCGCGCGCTTTAATCTCGCATTAATTTATCAAACACTTAAGCGTTATGATGAAGCAATTGCATCGTACAAAGAAGCAATCAGAATAGACCCTGATTGCACAAACGCGCATCATGGTCTTGGATGGATTTATAATAAGTTCGGACAGCATGATAAAGCGGTAAAAACTTTCAAAAAAGTGATTGAGGCGCACAAAAAAGAGAAAAAAATACGCTCAGATCATTCCAAGGCGTACCATACTCTCGGATCGTCTTACTCCTCACTTGGACAATACAACAAAGCTGTTGATGCCTACAAAGAAGCGATCCGAATAAAACCTAACATTAAAGTAGTACATTACAATCTTGGACTGGCTTATAATAATCTGGAACAGTATGATAAAGCAATTGAGGCGTATAAAGAGGAAATTCGTTTAAATCCAAATTATGCAAGCGCGCATTACAATCTCGGATTAATTTATTACAGACTAAAGCGCTATGATAAAATGATTGAATCAAACAAAAAGGCAATCCGAATAGAACCAAATAATGCAAAAGCCTGCTGCATGCTCGGACTAGCTTATTATAATCTTGAGCGGTACGATATAGCGATAGATATCTATAAGAAAGCAATTCGTATCAATCCCGACATTGTGGAGACGTACGTCAATCTTGGATTAATTTATGCTAAACTCAATCAGCATAATAAAGCAATTGAAGTTTACAACAAGGCGCTTCAAATAAAGTCGGATTATGCAGTGATCTACTATAATCTAGCTTGCAGTTATTCACTCCTTAATGATATTGACAAAGCAGTCAAAGCAATAGAAAAAGCCCTTGCTCTCGGATACGATAATTTTGGGCATATGAGCCAGGATTCTGATTTTGATAACCTGCGCAAAGACCCAAGATACAAGGGACTGATCACCAAATCACTTTTCCAGAAAAAATAGATGACAAGGGAGTATGTTTGTAATGAATAAACTACCCAGATTTTTAGAAAGATATTTTTGGGATGTGGAATTTGAGAAAATAGATTCAGATGCGTCTTCTCGGGATATATTGGCAAGATTACTTGAGTATGGCGATGAAAGGGCGATTGGCTGGATGAAAAGAAATTTTACCATGCATCAGATTGAGGATGTTTTGTTTCATTATCGCAGTGTTTCGCCGCAAAGCGCAAATTTCTGGGCGCTTATTTTTAATATTGATAAAAAGAAGGTCTTATGTTTACAGAAACCTTATTTGGAAATACGAAGAAGGCATTGGCCATATTAGGCAAATCGCATTTAATGGATAATGCCTATTTAGCAGGCGGTACAGCCTGTGCTTTACAGATAGGACATAGGATTTCTGTGGATTTGGATTTCTTTATCCCTCGTGAGTTTAATGCCATGGAATTAATCCGTTCTTTAAAAAAGATAGGCAAGTTTGAATTAGACAGGCAAAGTTGGGGGACTATCTTGGGCGATTTTGAAAAAGTAAAGTTCAGCATCTTTGTATATAATTACCCCGTTTTGTTTCCTTTTAAATCTTTATATGGCATAAATATTCTTGATTTACGAGATATCGCAGCGATGAAAATAGATGCTATCAGCACAAGGGGGATTAAGAGAGATTTTATAGATCTTTATTTTATATGCCAAAAAGGAATATCCTTAAATGAAATATTATCACTTTATGACCGTAAGTATGGAACTTTAGCTTCTAACCTTGTCCATATTCAAAAGAGTTTAGTTTATTTTTTAGATGCCGAAGCGAGTACGCCGCCAAAAATGTTAAAAGAGATAGCATGGGAACAAGTAAGGGAATACTTTGAAGATGAGGTAAGGAAAAATTTCTAAACAACCTGTCATTGCGAGGAGCAGAGCGACGTGGCAATCTCAGAGATTGCTTCCCACCACGCTTCACTCGTGGTCGCAATGACGCGGGAGTTGAGGTATTATGTAATGAGATTAGATAAGAAAGAAGTTAGCGCGTTAAGAAAAGCAGTTGAGGATATCAATGGCAATGTCTATTTGTTTGGTTCAAGAGTGGATGATACAAAAAAAGGCGGAGATATTGATATTCTTATATTCTCCCAAGAAAATGCATTCAGACTTTCACAAAAGGTTTCTGTAAGATTTTTTATGGAATGCGAGGAGAAAATTGATGTGGTTGTAATGAATAAATTAAAGCTTACAAGAGAACAAAACGCTTTTCTGAATGTAATTAAAATGGAGAAATTCAAATGAGAGATGATCAGCAAATTTTAACTAAAGCATCTTTAAATAAAGCAATAGATGCGATTAATTTAGTAGAAGCTTCACTTAAGGAAGTAGAGCCTTTTGATGCAAATAAAATATATAGTCCCAAAGAAAGAGAACCTTATGATGCTTTATGCGACAGATTTATCCGTGCAGTTGAAATTAGTTTGAAATATTTTAGAAGTTACGAAAAACTAATGTACGGCGAAAGTTCTGAAACCTTAAGAGATTCATTGAACAGAACGGAAAAATTAGAAATAATAAGTTCCACTATTCTATGGCTGCAAATGAGAGATGTAAGAAATAGAATAGTTCATGATTATTTACCTGAAGAGATAAAAGATATGTACGATGAAATAATGGGTGCTTTTGGGAAAGAGCTATTGCGGCTCAAGGTAAAATTATTGAAATTAAGTTCAAATGACGAGTAAACAGCATGTCATTGCGAAGGACAAAGTCCTGAAGCAATCTCATTCGTCATTCTCCAACTTGATCGGGGGATCCGGTAGGGACACAATATTTTGCACCCTTAATAAAATGGCGGTATTGCAATGTACTCTTTTATGTATAGAAAAACGCAAAAAGCCAGAGAGTTTTCTGAACGGATGTTGAGAAAAAAATACAAATAAAATCAGGAGGTTCAAATGAAAACTAAATTAATAACTATATTACTAGCTCTATCGCTTTTGAGTGGCTGTGGAACAACAGCAAAATTTATTTATCCCGCAAAGGAAAGAAATCTTATTCGGTTTTCCGATGGACCAGCTTATCAGAAAAAAGTAGCAGTTGTGCCATTTGAAGATATGCGAGGAGATGAAAATCTAATGGGCACTTATTTCCTTCACTTGATTCCTTTGATGCCCTTCGGCTATGGAAAGTGTGAAAGACCTGATGCAGTTACAATATTTACCACAATTACTAAATTTGATTTTGATATGAGCGAGGATCTTGCGAAAGCGGCAGCATATAGTTTGCGAAAATCAGGTCTCTTTTCTGACGTCTTTTTTACTTTTGGCGGTGATAAAGAGAATGCCCAATTATTGCTTGAGGGGAAAGTGTTTTCGACGACTTATTATGGCAAGATATATTCTTATGGTTTATCATTTTTCTATCCTTGTTTGACGCTTGTAGGTTTGCCTGTAGGGTCGTCAAGAAACGATATTGTTCTAAATCTGAAGTTAACGGATTTAATATCGGAGGAGAGAGTTTGGGAAAAGAACTATAATCTTACCTATAAAATCATTCAGGGACTTTATTACCATTACGGGCATGATGTCAAAGGATACACACATATGATGCAAGAGATTATGAATGATGCCATTGAGGATATAAATCGTAAATTTCAAAAGAGAGAATAAAAATTCCCCCTTTGAAGGGGGGAATCGGGGGGATGTAATTGAAAATTAAAAAGTTAGTATTTGGATTTAGTGTTTCGTATTTAATAATTTTTCTACTTTCGTTTTGTGTTCTATCTTCAACCTGTCATGCAGCAGATGAATTAAAGATAGGTTATGTAAATTTCTCTGTGCTGTTTGAAGGTTACTATAAGACAGAGAAAGCAGAGGCGGAATTGAAAGATGAAGCGGATAAGAGAGAAGAGATGATAGAAGAAATTCGTGGAGAGATTAATAATATTCGGAAGAAGCTGGGATCAGGTGTGTTAAAGCAAGAGGAAAAAGATAAACAGAAAGGGGTTCTGGAACAAAAGGCGCTTCAATTAAATAGAGTTATTAGAGAAAGTAAAAGAGAACTGGAGTCTAAGAGAGAAAAATCCATTAGGGGAATTATAAAGGACATAGAGGCTGTGATCAGAGAATATTCAGGAAAAAAGGGATATACTCTGGTAATGGGGAATCGCGATCTGTTATATGTGGATAAAAAATTGGACATTACAAAGCATATAGAAGATTTATTGAAGAAAAAAGAATTAAAAGAAAACGGAAAATAACAAAAGGGAAGATTATGCAATTACAGACAACAATAAGTAATGAAGCGAGCTGCGAAGGCGTTGGCTTGCATACGGGAAACAAAACCACTGTTTATTTTAAGCCTGCGGATGAAAACACAGGTATAAAATTCATAAGAAAAGATTTGCCGGACAGCCCAATAGTTAAGGCGGATATTAGCGGAGTTGTTGATACAGCAAGAGGGACTTCTTTGGGTAAAAGCGATATAAAAGTGCATACTGTAGAGCACGTACTGGCAGCAGCAGCAGGTTTAGGGATTGATAATATGCTGGTTGAACTCAGCAGCAATGAGCCTCCTGTAGTTGATGGAAGCGCATTGCCGTTTATAGAGGCGCTGGAAGGGGCAAAGCTTGTGCAGCAAAAAGCGCCTAAGAAGTTTTTTGAGGTAAAAGAGCCTGTTTGGGTTTCGGAAAATGGTTCTTCTTTGGTTGCTTTGCCGTCAAAAGATTTTCGTATCTCATTTACTATTGACTATAACCATCCTGTGCTTGATTCCCAATTTGCCTCAGTTATAATTACACCAGAATCTTTTAAGAAGGAAATAGCTTCTGCAAGAACATTTTGTTTTCTGGAAGAGGTGGAGATGCTGCAAAAGGAAGGGCTCATAAAAGGAGGCAGTTTAGAGAGCGCTGTTGTTATAGGGGACGAAGCTCTTCTTAACGATGAATTAAGGTTTGAAAATGAGTTTGTTATGCATAAGATACTTGATCTGATAGGCGATCTGTATCTGCTGGGGCGACCGTTAAAAGCGCATGTTATTGCAATAAAAAGCGGTCATTTTTTAAATATAGAACTGGTTAAAAAACTTAAAAAAACGCTGGGATCTGCGGATAACGATGATACGGAGACAAAAACTAGTTTAGATATAGATGAGATAAAAAAAATTCTTCCGCACAGATATCCATTTTTACTTATTGACAGGATAACAAGGATTGAAGGAGATAAAAAGATAACAGGGATTAAGAATGTTACTGCAAACGAAAGTTTTTTCCAGGGGCACTTTCCAAATTATCCGATAATGCCTGGCGTGCTAATTGTTGAGGCAATGGCGCAGGTAGGTGGGATTCTGTTACTAAGGAAAAAAGAGAATAGAGGAAAGACGCCATTTTTTGCTAAGATGGATAATGTCAAATTAAGACGGCCTGTCAGACCGGGAGATCAGCTTCTCATAGAGGTTAAGGTAATTAAGGCAAAAAGCAGAATTGGAAGGGTAATGGCAAAGGCTTCTGTTGATGGAGAAATAGTATGCGAAGCGGAATTAACATCAATCATACAATAAAGGATAATAGAAAATGACAATCCATAATACAGCTGTCATTTCTCCCAGCGCTAAGATTGCTGAGAGTGTAAAAATCGGGCCATGGAGCGTTATAGGAGAGAATGTTGAAATAGGGAAAAACACAGAGATTGCGTCCAATGTTGTAATAGATGGCTGGACAAGTATAGGGGAAAATAACAAGATATCTCCTGGCGCAGTTATCGGGACAGCTCCGCAAGATGTGAAATACGATGGTGCTCGCGCATATGTTAAGATAGGCAACGGAAATACTATAAGAGAATATGTTACAATTAACAGAGCAACAGAACCAGATACAGGAACAGTAGTAGGAGATAATAATTTTTTTATGGCATATACACATATAGCCCATAATTGTAGAGTAGGTAATAGTGTTACAATGGTTAACTTTTCAGGATTGTCTGGACATAGCGTATTGGAAGATGGATGTGTTCTGGCTGGTATGGTAGGCATTCATCAAGGCGCAAGGGTTGGCAGGCTTGCTATGGCAGGAGGGTTATCCAAGGTGGTTAAGGATATTCCTCCATTTGCAAGGGTAGATGGTCATCCTGCAAAGATATATGGATTGAATACTATAGGATTAGCCAGAAACAACATCTCAGCGTCTGCTATAGAAAAACTTAAAAGGGCTTATAAAATCCTGTTTAGATCAGGCATGAATACTACTCAGGCTTTAAAGAAGATTGAGAAGGAGATTCCTTTAATAGATGAGATACAGTATCTCCTAAATTTCATTAGAACATCTGATAGAGGTATATGTAAATGAATGATGTGATAACTAGTTCAAGGATCGGCTTGATCTCCGGAAAGGGAAAGTTCCCCATTATTTTAGCTCAGGAAGCGAAGAGAAGAGGCATGAAGGTAGTTGCCATTGCGTTAAAAGAGGAAACAAACGCTGAGTTGGAAAACTATGTAGATAAAATATACTGGCTCAGTGTTGGAGAGATGAAAAAAGGGTTAGATATTCTAGTTAAAGAAGAGCTGAAGGAAGTTTTCATGGTAGGAAAGATAGAAAAAAGCCTGCTGTTTAAAAATATTCCAAGAGACAGCATGATATCTAATATTATTAAATTCGCAGCTGATAAATTAGACAATACACTGCTAAAAGCAATAACAAATAAATTAGCTGAATTGGATATAAAATTATTGGATTCTACCATGCTTATCAGACCGCTTATACCTCAAAGAGGCATACTTACAGAAAGAAAGCCAACGGAAACGGAAATGGATGATATTAATTTTGGACAGAAAATAGCCAAGTCGATCACAGCGCTTGACATAGGGCAAACAGTTATTGTAAAGGATAAGGCTATTCTGGCAGTAGAAGCAATAGAGGGCACAGACCAAACAATTAAACGAGCTGGCATGTATTGTAAAAAGGGCATAGTTATGGTTAAACTCAGCTGGCCTAATCAGGATATGCGCCTTGATGTTCCTACAATTGGCACTGATACAATCAAGCTTCTGAAAGAGGTCAATGCGTCTGCAATAGCCATAGAAGCGCAGAAAACTATCATTCTGGATATAGAAGAATCTATTGACATGGCAAATCGCGCAGGAATCTGCATTGTTGCATTTTGAATTATGCGCCCAGCAAGCAACAAAAAGCTTGACAGGTCAAATAGATATGTTAGATTTACTTAACAAATAAAGGTATCTTTAAAGATTTAATGGTTCAATATGGGGAAAGATAAAAAATGCAGTCCGGATATGGAAGACTATCTGGAGACTATACTTGTTCTCAAGAGAAAAAACAAAGTTGCAAGAGTTAGAGATATCAGTCAGTCAATGCATGTAAAACCACCAAGTGTCGCCTCAGCCCTGCATACTCTCTCAAGAGATGGTTTTGTAATTCATGAATCATACGGCTATGTGGATCTTACTTCCGAAGGAGAGAAATTAGCTAAAATGATACAAAAGCGCCATGAAATGCTGAATAAATTCCTGAGAGAAATTTTGTGTATCAATCCCAAAACAGCCGCAGAAGATGCTTGCAGAATGGAGCATGCGATCAGTCAGGAAACGTCAAAAAAATTGACAAAGTTTTTAGAGTTTGTGCAAACCTGTCCTGACAGTGACAGGCCTGATTGGCTGAAAAGTTTTGATCATTATTTTAAAACTGGCAAGCGTCTAAAGTGTAAAATACAGGAAATGAAACAAAAGGGTAATCTCTGAAAATGATACCATTAACTGCAGTTTCTTCTGGGAAGATAGTAAAAATCGTCTCTCTAATGGGAGGAAGGGGTATTCATCGGCATCTGATAGGAATGGGGCTGGATATTGGCTCGGAAATTGAAGTAATTCATCAAGGAGAGCCCGGCCCGTTTATTGTAAGAGTTAAGGAAACGCGTCTTGCTATCGGCGCTGGAATGGCGCAGAAGATTATGGTTGATATAAAATGACATTAGATGAATTAAAGCCGGGACAGGAATGTCGTGTTGTAAAGATTTCAGCGGAAGGCGCTACAGGTCAGCGGCTGTTGGATATGGGACTGGTTTCAGGAACACGGGTAAAGGTTGTCCGCAATGCGCCGCTGATGGATCCCTTTGATATTTCTGTAAGAGGATATTCTCTTGCGCTTCGCCGTTCAGATGCTAAAGGAATAGAAATAAAACCGTTATGACTAAAAAGACTAACGAAATACTGGTAGCGGTAGCAGGTCAGCCTAATTCTGGCAAATCCACTATTTTTAATTGTCTTACAGGAGCCCGCCAACATGTGGCTAACTATCCAGGTATAACGGTTGAAAAGAAGATAGGAACATATTCTGCTAAAGAAGGCAAGATAGTTCTGGTTGATCTTCCGGGAACTTACAGCCTTACTTCTTACACTCAGGAAGAGAGGATAGCAAGAGATTTCCTTCTTCTTGAGAAGCCGGAAGTAGTAATAGATGTTATAGACGCTTCCAATCTGGAGCGAAATCTCTATCTGGCATTTCAGCTTATAGAAATGAATGTGCCGCTGGTTATCTGTCTCAATATGACGGATGTGGCTAAGAGGCGTGGATTTGATATTAATACAGATAAATTAAGTCAGCAGCTTGGAGTGCCCGTAGTTCCCACAATTGGCAATAAAGGTAAAGGGAAAAAAGAATTAAAAGAAACTATCTGGGCAACCCACAAACATAAGATAGATTCTATCAAGACAGATTCTGTCAAGGCAGCTTCAACCGATATGCCAATTCGTATTAATTATGGAGAAGCGCTGGAACCAATTCTTGCCACACTGGAACAAAAGATATCAGAGGCGCCAAGGCTTACTGAACATTATTCTCCAAGATGGCTGGCTGTGAAACTTATGGAGAATGACAGTGAAGCGCGCCGACTTGTGCGACAGCAGTCTGAAAAAGGGAAGAATATTTTGGATTTTGTAGCTGTAGAGAGAGATAAATTTATTTCTACTCATAAAGAAGCCCCGGAAAAGATTATTGCTTACAAGCGCTATCAGACTGCTGAGGGAATTGTAGAGAATTGTCTTAGCCAGAAAGCTAAAGGTCATAAAACATGGACAGATAGAATAGATCAGCTTGTATGCCACAGGGCTGCAGGCCCGATTATTTTAGCTACAGTTTTTTATTTATTTTACAAGATCACTATGTCGCCTGATTATGGCGGACAGAAGCTTGCTTCCTTAGCATGGCCGTATTTGGCAAAGTTTCGTGACCTTATGGCATTTATACCATTGAGCGGACTTCCACGGTCTTTATTTCTAAATGGTATCGTAGACGGAGTACTGGCAATAGCGAACTATATCCCTATATTTTTTGTACTATTTATTTTGATAGCCATTCTTGAAGATACAGGTTATATGACACGTATAGCTTTTCATATGGATCGCGTTTTAAGAGCTTTTGGTCTTCATGGACAATCCACTTTACCCATGATGTTGAGCGGAGTTGTTGTGGGCGGATGCGCAGTAGTTGGGACAATGTCTACGAGAGGCATAAAAGATCCCAAGGCTCGTTTAGCTACTATTCTTATCCTGCCGCTGCTTAACTGTATGGCAAAAATACCATTCTATATTCTTATGGCAAGCATATTTTTTAAAAAATATCAGGCTGAAGTTTTAGGGTTTATGTCTGTAGTTACATTGGTTTTGGCACTTGTTGTAGCAAAGATATTTACTCTTACTATTCTCAAGAAAGAGGAAGAGGTGCCTTTTATTCTGGAGATGCCGGCATATCACCTGCCTACTGTGCGCGGAGTTTTAATACGGACATATGAACGGTTAATGGTATTTATTAAAAAGGTTGGGACTATTGTTGTTGCAGTAGCTGTCATTGTCTGGTGCGGGATTACATTCCCTGGAATCAGTAAGGAAAGAGTGGTTCATTATAATAACGAAACTAATAAGGCTGCTCAGAGCTTCATGGCAAAGCTGGGAGAAAATAACCCGTATAAAAAGCTTCTGGCTGGACAAGGATTGAATGAATTTGAGGAATACTGGATGAGTTATAAAAAAGGCAGGATGGGTCTTGATGAAGAAGCTCAGCAGGCTCTGAATCAGAAGTTCGCAAAAAAGAACGCTGAGTTCTTTAAGATTGCAAATAAAGGTAAATATATAGAGGATGGAAAAAGCAAAAAAGACAAGTATGCAAAGAAAACTTATACTACTTATAAGAAGTTCTACAAAAGCGTTGAGAGACTTCAGGTAGCTCAACGTAAAGAAACAGTCAGAGTGAGTTATGCAGGCCGTCTCGGACAATCTCTGGTTCCTCTTACTAAGTGGGCTGGAATGGACTGGAAAATCAATGTGGCAATGATCAGCTCTTTTGCAGCTAAAGAAAATCTGGTAGCTACACTGGGAAGTATCTATAGCATGGAAAAAACAGAAGTTGTTACCAAGGAATCGCTTGCAGTAACTATGAAGAGGGAAACCGCACACACTGGCTGGACGCCCTTGCATGCTATAGCAATAATGCTGTTTGTGGCTATATTTCCACCATGCCTGATGACATTGATTATGGTGCGAATAGAGACGGGAAGGAATCTATGGACATTATTTGTTACCATCTATCCTATAATTCTTGGATTTCTGGTAGCAGTTGCGGTTTTTCAGGGAGGACGAATCCTTGGATTTGGAGGATAAAAACAAATATAAAGGGGGGAAGGAAATTCTCTTGCCATCAATCTAAAATTTTGTATAATGCGCTATGTTGTATTTTTAGGGCCCATAGCTCAGCCTGGTTAGAGCAGCGGACTCATAATCCGTTGGTCCAAGGTTCAAATCCTTGTGGGCCCACCACTCGTTTTATCTAAGCGCAATCGGCTTCCCGAGAATTTCTGACATTATAATGCCTGTTCTGGCGTCAGATGCCCCAATTGAGAGTGTAGATATGACCTCTTCTGACTTCCAAGAGTCGTTCGCTAAAGTAATGGGCTTTTTAAATTCTTCTTCAGGGATTTCTTCAACCTCATCTTCAACAAGTTCAGGTTGAATATAGTCCTCGGATTCTTGAGATTCCTCTTCTTTTACAAGATTGAGTTCCTTGAGAAATCCTCTAACTGCATCCTGCTCTGCCTCATAAACAGGCTCTTCAGGTGTTTGATGAGTTTCCTGCTCTTTTTCAAAGTCAAGTTCAGGAAAGGATTCCTCAGCGGATTGAGGAATCCTTTCCTTTCTTTGAGGTCTATAAGCTGCTTGGCTTTGAGTGTTTTTCATCTCAGAGAATTTCTTTGCGATCTTGATAATCCATACACCAAAGAAGATTAAGAAGAATAGTATCTTGATTGCTGAGCCCATGTTATCACCTTATTCTTTTTTGGATTTTGTTTCCTTTGTTCCGTCTGCGATTGAATCTCTCATTCCTGTATCTGCCTGAATGTTCTTCATCTTGTAGTAGTCCATAATACCAAGATTTCCTTTTCTGAAAGCGTCTGCCATTGCCTTTGGAACCTCTGCTTCAGCTTCTATGACCTTTGAGCGCATATCAACAACCTTTGCTTTCATTTCCTGTTCTGCTGCAACAGCCATAGCGCGTCTGCTTTCCGCCTTAGCCTGAGCTATCTGTTTATCTGCGTCAGCCTGTTTTGCCTGAAGTATTGCGCCAATATTATCTCCTACATCCACATCCGCAATATCTATTGAAAGTATTTCAAACGCAGTGCCTGAATCAAGCCCTCTCTCCAACACCTTTTTAGATATCGTGTCCGGATTTTCAAGAACCTTCTTATAGGTTGCTGCGGAGCCGATAGTGGTTACAATTCCCTCTCCTACACGGGCAATAATAGTCTCTTCAGTTGCTCCTCCAACAAGCTGCTGGATATTAGTCTTTACAGTAACTCTGGCTTTTGCCTTTAACTGAATTCCATCCATTGCCACTGCAGCAATAGTTGAAACACCTTTATTTGGATCAGGACAGTCAATTACCTTTGGCATTACACTTGTTTGTACAGCTTCAAGAACATTTCTTCCTGCAAGGTCAATTGCAGCAGCTTTTTTGAAGTCCAGACCTAGTTCCGCCTTACTGGCTGATATTAAAGACTTGACAACACTTTCCACATGGTATGTACCGCTTGCAGGTTTTCCCATTATTGGCTGACCGTCTGAAGCAAGATAGTGCGCTTCAAGTTCATCGGATGATATGTCCAAGCCTGCTTTTACAGCCATAATTCTTGTATTTACTATGGTGCTGGCTGGAACACCTCTGAGCCTCATAATAATAAGTTTTATCATGCTTACCGGCGCGCCTGATACCATTGCTCTTAGCCATAAGCTAAAGAATTTAGCAATAGTTATTACAAGCAAACCAGCTACTGCTATGAGTATAAACATTAGTGCTCTCATCTCTTTTTCTCCTTTTTTTTGTTATTGATTTTAAATTTTTCTTACAACAATTTTCTTTCCGCTGATCATTACCACCTTTACTTTTTCATTTTTCTGGATATAACCTCCTTCCGTTACAACGTCAAATTTTTTTTCATTAATTTTAGCCTTCCCTGCAGGCCTCAGGAGTGTCAGAGCAATTCCTTCCTTATCTTTTATATCATCCAAGCTGTCATGAGAGACGAATCCTTCATTTTCACTCTCTTTTTTAGATAGGATAACATATTTTCCAAACTTTGTCTTTGGTAAAAACTTTAGCGCGAGCAGTATTGCTATGCCTGCAAAAACCAGTTCCAGAATCAGAACATAAAAGGCGATAGAGGGATAATTTTTAAAACATAAGAATATACTGCCGCATATTGCCAGACATCCGCAAAGACCAAATATTCCTCCTGGAACAAAGATCTCAATAAAGATAAATGTTATTCCTGCAATGAACAAAAGAATTATAGTCCACATTTAATTATTTCCTCCAACTCATCCCCTAGCCCCCTCTCTTGACAAAGAAGGGGAAACAAGGATTCTATTTCCCTCAACTTTTTCAACAACGATATTGGCTCCTTCTTCAATAAAATCTCCGTCAGTCGTTACGCTCCATAGTTTATCGTCTATCATAGCCTTGCCTGCCGGTCGGAGTTTTGTATGGGCAACCCCTCTCTTTCCAGCCAGAGTATGCATTTCAGCAGATGAAGCGTTAAATCCTTCTTCCTGTTTTTCTGAGGCAGACAGAGCAAGCTGGCTCCATAAGCCTTTATTCTTAGGAAGATATTTTAACAGTAGGGCAAATATCGCTCCTGAGGTTAGTATTGCTCCGCTAATTGTATAAAGAGCGGTATTCAATAGATTGAATTCCCATGAAAACTTTGGCAGAGGTTGTTTTACAAGAGCGAGATATATCCCCGCCATAATACAGAAGATTCCGCCTGCTCCGACAAATCCGAATCCGGGTGTTATAAATAGTTCAGTAAACAACAGTATAACTCCTATAATGAATAAAACTATATCCATAATGTTTGCAAGTCCCACAATATAATGGCCCCAGAAAAATAATGCCAGAAATACTACGCTTATAGTTCCGCCAAGTCCAAATCCCGGCGTTTTTATTTCAAATAAAAGCCCAAGAAATCCAAGTGTTAAAAGTAATGAGCTTACAATTGGGTGTGTAAGGAATCTTAGGATATGTTCTGCCCAATTAGTTCTTGCTTTTTTAATATTTAACTTATCCAAACTAAACAGCTTTAGCACCTCATCAATAGACTTTGCCTCAGCCTTTGCAAGACCTGCTTTTATAGCTTCAGAACCTGTGAGTGTAACTAGTTTACCTTTTTGTGTTATCTTCTTGATTTTAATGTCGGGGTCAACCATTGCCTCTGCTAATTTTGCGGAATGATTGTTCTGTTCTGCTGCTGCTCTGAATGCTGAACGCACAAAGGATATTTCCTTTTCACCTGTTTTTTGTTGATTCATACCGGCAAAACCAATTTTAACAGGAGAAGCCGCGCCTATCATACTGCCCGGAGCAACAATTATATGTTTACAAGATAAGGCAATAAGCGCTCCTGCGGATATTGCTCTTGGATTCACATACGCTATAGTAAGCATCTTAAGATTTGAGAGAGCGTCTTTTATATCTACTGCTGCATCAACCCTGCCGCCATACGTTTTAATATCCAGAATTACCGCCTTGGCATCTGCCTCTTCCGCCTCCCGAACTGAACGTTTAACAAAACTTGCAAGCCCCAGGTCAATCATTCCATGAACAGGAATAACGTATACATCTCCTCCAACAATTTTTTCTGCGTGCAGAAATTGTGGATATGGACATATCAAACTAAAAAATAGTAATAATGAGACAAAACTTGTTTTGTGCTTTTTCATTTTAATTTTATTCGCCACTTATCACTCATCAGAAAGCATAACACAAAGTAAATAAATCCTCAATAATTGAACACTATAAGGATTTAAGTAGTTTTTTTATTCATGCTTTTTTTAACAATGCTTTTCTATAAGACTCTGCTTTAAGATTGTTAATCTGTTCAACTTGCTTTCTTGTAAAAAATTTCATTTCGCCCAATGATTTTGCAGCCACGAACGTTTTGCAAGCATCTTCAACGAGAAGTGTTCTGTAATAAGCTTCCCTGAGACTTGAACCAACGGTCAGGAGCCCATGGTTGCACATTAGTATAGCATTATGTTTTTTTATAACATTTCTTACTTCTTCTGCCAATTCTCTTCCTCCAGGAACTACATATTTTATAGTTGGAACATCACCTGCTAATGCGGCAAGATCCGGTGTAAAAGGTCTAAGAGTTATCTCTTGCATTCCAACAGCAGTAGCAATGGGAGGATGAGTGTGAATTACCGCAGATACGTCTTTTCTTTCAAGATAACAGCCTAAATGCATAGCGATTTCACATGTGGGCTTTTTGCTTCCATCTACAATCTTGCCTGTTTTTAAGTCAACCCCTATATAATCTGATACTTTTGCCTCTTCAAAAGAAATGCCGCTGGCTTTCATATAAACAATATTACCAACCCTTGCGCTTATATTGCCGCCTGGACCTACAACCAGTCCTTTATCAGCAATCTTCTTGCCAATCTCCACTAACTGTTTTTTGATATTAACATTCTTCATCTAAAAATCTCCCTTCTGTCATTGCGAACCGAAGGTGAAGCAATCTCATCTTTTAAGATTGCCACGTCGCTACGCTCCTCGCAATGACATTTATATATTTTCTTTATTTTTCTTTGCCTTAAGGTATGATCATATAAAAAATACGCCCCATCCATAAATATTTTTCTGATAGGACTTAATTCTTTGGAATTAAAATCATCAACAAGTTTCTGGCCAAACTTGTTCATCTCTGTGCCTGCTATTATTGGAAGATTAAGTTTCTTTGCAATTTCTACTGCTTTATAGAGATTCTTCACTTTATTCCTTTTTTCCTCTTTATCTCTTATATTGTAATTCCTATCAGGGATTATGTTCATCATTGAAATCCCTTTGCTGATCAATAAATCAAGTAATTCCTCTAGATTTTTCTCGCCGTCAGAGAGTCCATTAAGCCATGTTGCGCATGGAATTCCGCCTAATTCTGTTATCATTTTTATCGCAGTTTCTATATGCGGAAAACTATTTACATCAGGCTCTATGTAAGCAATCCCCCCTTTTTTCATAAGCTTTGAACGAATTATTTCGCATAAGTCGTGAGGATTGTCCAGACTATTATTGATATCCTCTTTTTGGATATGAAGTTTTGATGCCCAATAGCTAGTGAAACTTTCAGTTTCTTTAAATATTTCTTTTGATTTGTTGTAAAAAGCTTTCAGAATGTGTCTTTCTGTGACATTACCATTAGGAGTCAGGGAAATAACGTCTGTATCATATTTAACACTGATGTCATCCAGATATTCATTTAATATATCAACCATTTTCCTGGTTCGCATATGCGCTCTATGAGACATATCAGTTAATATTTTATGAGCAGGGGATCCATGAGAGGGGAGTTTTGTAAATCCCACACCCATTAAGTAATAGATTCCAGGCTCTCCTGGAGAATTTATCTCTTTATTTTTAAATTCAGGGATAAAAACTCTGGTTTCTATGCCAACGGATGCTCTTAGATTTAATAAGTTAGCCGCATAAAATAGCTCTTCGATTCCGTCCAGAACGTCAAAATCCACTATCTGGCAGAGTTTAATGCCATTTTTCTTACACAGCCATGCTATCTTCATTGGCGAATAGCCATATCCATTGAATGAGAAAAAGCTATGACAATGCATATTTGAAATCTCTTTTTCCTCTGCCCACTTAACTTTCCCGTCTTTTTTAAGTTTGATAAGTTCTAAGAGAGCATTTTTTCTCACGTTTTTATCAAAATCATCAAGACGAGCTTCCAGCTCTTCTATCATCTCATTTCCTGTCCGCCGGTTACGTTTATAGCCTGGCCTGTTATGTAAGAGGCCTCATCGCTTACCAGAAAAGCTACCATATTGATAACGTCGTCATAGGTGCAGCCTCTTCCTAATGGGACCTGTTCAATATATTTTTTTCTAACCTCTTCTTTTGAAATACCCCATTTTTTTGAATACTGGTCAAAGAGACTGTTTTTCCATAAAGGAGAATCAAGAAAATTACCGGGACAAACCGCATTAACTCTTATGCCATAGGGAGCTAAATCCAGAGCAATACTTTGGGTTAGTCCTATGCCTCCAAATTTAGATGCAGCATATGCAGAATTTTTAAAACTGCCTTTTTTACCGGATTTAGAGTTGATCTGTATAATTACGCCCTTCTTCTGTTTTTTCATTATCTTTGCTGCTTCACGGGCACACAAGAAATAGCCAATAAGGTTCACATCAATCACCTTTTTCCATTCTTTCAGAGGAAATTCCGTTATTTCCTTTGCAATAAGAATTCCGGCATTACTGACTAATATATCCAGATTCTTAAATTCTTTCTCAATCCCCTCAAACATATTGATTACCTGGGCTTCTTGTGTTACGTCCACTTCTATTGCAAGAGCTTTGTTTTTATATTTTTCTTCTATTTCTCCAGCAACTTTTTTCGCATTTTCCCCTGATATGTCTGCAATAGCTACCAGACATCCCTCTTTTGAAAAATATGCTGCTACAGCCTCTCCGAACCCTTGTCCTGCGCCTGTTACTAAAACTGTTTTATCTTTCAAACTAAGCTGTGGCATTTTATTCAAGCTCCTCTTATTTATATGTTTTTATGGTTTTATAACCACTTTTAAAGCATTGCCTTTTTTATCCAGCATTTTTTCTATTGCTTCAACTGTATTTTCTAAAGGGAATGTATGTGTAACTATTTTATCCATAACTAGTTTTCTGCTGACAATCAGCTTTAAAGCTTGTTCAAATTGCGCCTTATTTGAAGCAAATGCTCCGTAAATAGAGACTTCTTTATAATGAATTATGTTTCCATCCAATTTTAAAATGGAATTTTGTTTCGGAAATCCGGCAAAAAAGCTTAATCTTCCTTTCATAGCCATTGCTCCTAAAAGCTCTTCTGCTACTTTGCTAACAGAGCATGCAACTATTCCTACGTCAATACCTTCGCCTTTAGTAATTTCTGATATCTTCTGTATTAAATCAGTATCTTTAGTGGCAACATAGTGGTCAAATCCAAATTCTTTTGCCTTTGCGAGTCTTTCTGCAGAATATTCAGCCAGTATAACCTTTGCTCCTTTAGCTTTTGCCAATAGACAATGCATCAAACCAATGGGACCTGCTCCTACTACAGCAACGTACTCTCCTTTTTTAATGTTTAGATAAATTTGACCGTTTATTGCGCAGGAAAGCGGCTCAACCATTGCCAGATGTTCATCTGAAAGATGTTCATCAGGAATAGGCTCATCGTTTATGACAGGGATTATAACACCCTGTTTTACAGCGCGGTCCTGAACTAATATATACTCGGCAAAACCTCCCGGATAATAATATCCAATAGGCTGATTATTGGCGCACATATTATAATTGCCTTCTCTGCAAGGTCTGCACTCTTCTTTTTGGCAGCCTATGGAAGTTACCAAAATTACTTTGCCTCCAACCTCATATTCCTGATTTTTAACTTCAGAACCAATTTCCTCTATAATTCCTACGATCTCATGACCTATGATAAATTTGCCTTTACCATATCCTCTGATCTGTGGGACAGATCCTTTAGTAACGTCTTTTGTGCCTTCATACATTCTTCCATCTGTCCCACAAACAGCGCAAGCAGTAACTCTTATCAGTACATCTTCCGCTTTACAATCCGGTTTTGGAACGTTTTCTATTCCAATATGTTTAGGCCTGTCCGTGTATAAAAAAGCAGCTTTCATTACAATAAACTCCTTATCATTCAGACTTCAGCAGCATTATGTCATAATTTTTTATTTAAGTAAAGTTTAATTTAATTCAAAAAAGTTCTTGACAAATCATTTTAAATAAGTTTTAATCACATTAAAAAGGTGGGTAAAATGATTTCTGAAGAAAGAAGGCGGCAGATTTTAGAGACTGTAGATAGAGAAAGAAATATTTCCGTAGAAAAACTCAGCAGGCAGTTTAGGATGACAGTTCTAACTATTCGCCGCGATTTAGAGAAATTGGATAAACAATGCTTATTGAAAAAAGTTCACGGTGGAGCTTTAGCTATTCGGCAAATACTAAATGAACCAATCTATAATGAACAGAAGGTTCTTTTTGTAGAAGAAAAGAGAAGAATAGCCAGAGAGGCAGCCAAGCGTATTAAAAATGGGAGTTCCGTTATTCTTGAATCAGGTACAACTTGCCAGGCGCTGGCAAAGGAATTATATGACAAAAAAGACTTAAAGATTATCTGCGCTGCACCTAATATTGCTAATGAACTTGTCATGATCTCTAAACAATACGGAACTAATTTTAAAATTATCTCTTGCGGAGGAGTATTAGAAGTAGCATCAAGTATTTTTATAGGTCCTCATGCTAAGAGACTTTTTGAAGAAGTAAAAGTGGATAAAGTTTTTCTTACAGCAACAGCTATTGATTTAAAAGAAGGAATAACCACTGTTAATCCTTTAGAAGCAGAATTAACTCAAAGTGTTCTTGCCTGCAGCAGGGAAAGAATAGGGCTTATTGACTCATCTAAATTCGGTAAAATTTCATTGATTAAAGTAGCAGGAGTAACTGTGTTTGATGAAATTATTACTGATTCCGGAATTTCAAAAGAAATGCTAAAAGGATTAGAAAAACTAAAAGTAAAGGTAACTGTTGTATGATAGAAATCAGCGAGTTTGAGTTCTTTGACTCCAGTCTTTGGTTGGGAACCTCTCCCAAAAGAAGTTTTCAGCGTATTCATGGAACAGAAGAACTGATTAAAGAGATGAATTATTATGGTATCAAGAAAGGAATTGCAGGTCATTTTATGTCTGCTGCTTATGACCCAATAATAGGTAATGAAGCGCTTCGCAGTGAACTTATCGGACAAGAATGTCTCCAAGCAAATTTTGTTCTCCTTCCGCCTGGCTGTAGAGAATTAGAAAAAAATTATCTGGATAAATCCTTATCTCAGGGGATGGTTGCAGCAAGACTATTGCCAAAAACAAATCGGTACCTTTTTGAAGAATGGATAATCAGCCCACTTCTTAAAGAATTGGAGATAAGGCGAATCCCTCTTTTTTTATGGCTTGGACAGGTTGGCTGGAAGGGCATATTTGAAGTTTGCAAAAACTATCCTGATCTGCCTGTTGTAGCTGAGGGTGTTGGACATCACGAATTTCTTGAAGCGCGAAATTATTTTCCTTTAATGGCTGAATTTGAGAATCTATATCTGGAAACTCACAGTCTTATTTCTTATCTTGCTCTTGATGAGGTTGTTAAGCGCTTCGGCGCAGAAAGATTGATCTTCGGAACGAATTTCCCGTTAAATGATCCCAATGTAAGTATAATGATGGTAACTAAAGGTGATTTTTCGTTGGAAGATAAGAAAAAAATAGCTCATGGTAATTTGGAAAAACTTATTAGTAAGATTAAAAGGTAATACAAAATGATTATAGATGCTCATGCGCATTTAGGAAAAGACGCAAATTTTTATTATCCGGATGTTAGTATAAAGAAACTTCTTTATATTATGGATAAGATTGGCATTAATAAGATTTGGGTAAGCCATCTGGCTTGTCTCGCAGGGGAATTTGACTACGGGTATAAAGACTTGTTTAAGGCTTTTGATGAAGCAGAAGAACGGATATACGGATATTTCGTTTATAACCCTAATTTTGTTAAAGAAAGTATGCATTGGATAGAGAAAAATCAGGGGGACGAAAGATTTATAGGAATCAAGATACATCCTGCATTTCATCAATGTTTCCCTTATGCAAAGGAGTATGCTCCTCTTTGGGGCTATGCTGAAAAAAACTGTTTGCCAGTTTTGACTCACAGTTGGAGTAAAGATGCAAATAATCCCAAGCAGGATTTTTCGCAGCCGCATCTTTTTAGCCATGTTTTAGAAAAGCATACTGATTTAAAACTTATTTTAGGGCATGGCGGAGGTCGTTATAGTGGTCATCTTCAAGCTACAAACCTCGCTAAAAAATACAAAAATGCTTATCTTGATTTAGCAGGTGATAGTTTTTCATTTGGGCTTATTGAATATCTGGTTAAGGAAATTGGAGCGGAAAGGATCCTTTTTGGTTCAGATCTTACGTGGATTGATCCAAGGGCAAATTTAGGACGTATATTTAAAGCCAAAATAGCAGATAAGGATAAAGAAAAAATATTAGGTTTAAATGCTGTTAATTTATGAAAAAGAGAGAAAGAGTACCCAATAAGTGAAGAATATGGGAGATATTGAAATAAAATGGATGAGACAATGACTCCATTTGAAAGAGTTAAG
>JAGMBN010000050.1 GCA_023129655.1 bacterium
GGCAATTCATGTTACTGTTAATTCTTTAGGCGAACGTACAGGCAATGCTTCTTTGGGCGAGGTTGCAGCGAATATTCATGATAATACGGAATGCGAGACGCATATTGTTGAAAAAAAGATTATTTCTGCCAGTAAATTAGTAGAAACTTTTTCAGGTAAAAGAGTTGCCGCAAATACACCGATTGTCGGTCAGGACGTTTTTACGCAAACCAGTGGAATTCATGCTGATGGAGATAAGAAGGCAAATTTATACGCAAATCCGCTTTTGCCTGAAAGATTTGGCAGGAAAAGGACATATGCTCTTGGTAAACTGAGCGGAAAAGCTTCATTAGATCAAAATTTGACTGAATTAGGAATAGAGCTTACTGAAAAAAACAAGAAAAAAGTTCTGCAGGAGATAATCCAGCTTGGTGATAAAAAGGAATCAATTACAATAGAGGATCTGCCTTTTATAATTGCCGACGTGCTTGAGATAGGAGAAGGGAATCTAGTTCAAATTACGGATTGTATTGTGACAAGTGGAAAGGGAATTTTGCCAACAGCGTCATTTGTCCTTCGATATGGAGAACAGAAAATAAGGGAGTCTGCGTCCGGTAATGGAGGTTATGACGCTTTTATGTATGCGTTAAAAAAAGCATGTAGCAGAATAAAACTCTCTATGCCGGAATTAATTGATTATGAAGTTAGAATTCCTCCTGGAGGGAAAACAAGCGCTTTAGTTGAAACATTGATAGTGTGGTCCGCCAAAGACAAGGTTTTTAAAACTATCGGCGTTGATTCTGATCAGATTATAGCAGCTATTAAAGCCTCTGAGAGGATGCTGAATATTATTGCGCGAGAAGCATAGCTATGGTTTATTACAAATCAGCGGAAGAAATAGAACTTATACGCGCAAGCTGTCAATTAACTGCGCAAACCTTGAATTATATTTCCGAACATATTAAGTCTGGTATTTCCACTCTTTATTTAGATGGATTAGCTGAAGACTATATTAGAAGTTTTGACGCAGTTCCGTCTTTTTTGGGTTACAAAGGATATCCAAACACCATATGCGCTTCCGTTAATGATATGGTAGTTCATGGAATACCAAGAAAAAATAAAATCTTGAGAGAAGGCGATATAATAACTGTAGATGTCGGTGTTTGCAAGAATGGTTATTACGGAGATAAAGCAATTACCTATCCTGTTGGAGATATATCTTCTCTTGCAGGAAAACTTGTTGAAGTTACAAAGAAAGCATTGGACATTGGCATTAATGAAGCAGTGGAAAATAACAGATTGGGTGACATTGGTAACGCTATTCAGACCTATGTTGAGAAACAGGGTTTTTCAGCTGTAAGAGATTTTGTTGGCCATGGCATAGGATCCAGCGCTCATGAAGACCCGCAGGTGCAGCACTTTGGTAAATCAGGCACAGGACTAACTCTCAAGAAAGGACTGGTAATAGCAATAGAGCCCATGATCAACGCAGGATCATATCAAACAAAGGTGCTGTCAGATAAATGGACAGCTGTCAGCTCTGACGGCAGCTTGTCTGCGCAGTTTGAACATGTTGTAGCTATTACTGATAACGGGACAGAAATTCTCACGAAATAATTCGTTAGCTAAAAACCCCTTTTAATCTTGACAGCGCCTGACGCAGGAGCCGAGAAACGTGCATTTGAGAAAGTCTTAAGCGGGCAGCGATCTCTGTCTGTGAAAAGTCTTCATAGAAAAAGAGATCAATGATAACTTTTTCCCGAGGAGGCAGGGAAGATATGGCTTCTTTTATATCTAACCGTTCAAGCACTGTTTTAAGCCCTTCATCTTCAGCGCCAATGTAATCCTCTAAAAAAAAGCTTTGGCCATCGTTATCTGATTTCCGCTGAGCATTTAAAGAGATAGGCTGATAGGCATAGCCTGATTCCATGGCTTCTGTGATCTTTTCAACGGGAACGTTCAATTCCTCGGATATTTCTGAAATAGTGGGAGAATGAGCTAATTCTTTACTGAGTTTTTCAATGGCTTTTTGAATACGGGCATTCAGTTCTTTCAAACTTCTGGGCACTTGTACCATCCAGCCCTGATCCCTGAAATATCTTTTTATCTCTCCAAGAATATAATGAGTGGCAAAAGTGCTGAACGCTGCCTTTTCTTTAGGATCATATCTGTCCAGAGCGTTGATAAGTCCGATAGTCCCTACTGAAACCAGGGACTCCATGGATTTTCCTCTATTGTAAAATCTCCTGCTCAATTTAGCCACAAGTTCTCTGTGCATTAATATCAACTCTTCGCGAATTTGCTTATCTCTGGTTTTAGAGAATTTGATAAGAAGAACTTTAATGGACTGCTTGCGATTTTTGGCAAGGGTCATGATTTTTATCTGGTGGAGAGTCTTTTTTCCATTATAATCTCGCATCCTTTCTGGGGCTGTGAATGGCACTCCAGCCTGTCAGTCAGAGTTTTCATAAGGAATAATCCCAACCCCTTTCCCTTGCTTTTTTTCTGATGTTCCAGCAGGATATTATTATCACATCCTTTGCCGTAATCTCTTACTTTTATGACTATTTTATCAGGATACACCAAAAACGTTAATTGAACTGATCCTTTTTGATTACACTCATCATATCCATGACTGACAGCATTATTAAAAGCCTCGCCAAGACAAAGTTTCATATCTTCTATCTCATCCACAGTAAAATTCATGCGCTGAGTAACTCCGGATAGAGCCAGGCGCGCAGTGGTAGCGTATTTTAAATCTGAGGGAAACTTCAGTTCAATTATTTCATGGGAGTTCATGCAATATCCTCCTTGTGTCTCTTTAATAAAACCAGTGTCATGTCATCAAACCTGCTATGAGGCGCAGCAAAATCATGCACTGCTTCAAATATCTTTCTAATCTGTTTTTTTGCGGTTAAATGATGATGCTTAACCAATAATTTAGACAGTCTTTCATTTCCAAAAAATTCTTTGCGGGAATTTGTGGTTTCCGTTATTCCGTCAGTAAAAAAAAGAATTTCATCTCCTGCCTTAAGAGAAACTTGTTTTTCCCGAAGATGAATATTCTTCAGTTTACCCAATACTGTGCCGTCAGTTTCTATTGAACGACAGCCTCCTGAACCGTTAGAGTAAACAAGAGGATAAGAGTGTCCGGCTCTGGCAAAGCAAAAGTTTCCCGAGGAAAGATCCAGTATCCCATATATCATAGAAACAAAGCGAGTGGAATGTCTTCCTATAAAAGGAGTTATTTCTTGGTTTATCTTTTGCAAAGTTTCTTTTGGCGAGAGAGTGTTTGCAGCAGTTATCTCCTTTAAAACACCTACGCACAAAGTCATTAAAAGAGCTGCTGGCACACCGCTGCCAGCCACGTCTCCTATACAGACGGCAAATTTATTCTCGGACTTTCTGTATGACCTGTAGAAATAGAAATCTCCTCCAACCGCTTTTCCCGATATCATTTTACCCGCTATCTCTATTCCATGAAGTTTGGGAGTTTTACGAGGCAAAAATCTCTTTTGTACTCCTGAAGCTACTTTTAATTCCTGCTTTCCCCTGTCCAGCTCCTCTTGCAGGCTGGCATATGAATCTCTTAATTCCTTATATAGCGCTCTCAGCAGTTTATCATCTCTTTTGTACTTGGCTTCATCTACAAGATATCTTAGCTTTAGTTTGTTATACTTTTCCCGTAGAACATTCAGCTTAAGCTTTTCGTCTTTCATGACGCTCTTTCTAAATATGTTATATCAGTTTTCCCTGCTCTTCAAGCTTGCTTCTCATTTCACTTATTTCATTCTGCATCTGTTTCAGACGAAAAGCGTGTTTGACATCCAGCTTGATCTTGTTTACCGGACACGGCTTATTGATAAAATCATAGGCACCCGACTTCATAGCTTCTTCAACGCGCTGAATGCTTCCGTAAGCGGTTAGAACAATCACAGTTATATCCTTATCCATTTTTCGCGCTTTTTTTAATGTCTCTATTCCATCCAGTTCCCCTCGCAATTTAATGTCCAGCAAAATTAAATCTATCGTGGAGGTTCCCTTATCCTTTAAAATTTTCAATCCTTCTTCTCCTTTTGAAGCAGTAAAGATACTGTATCCTTCTTGGGAGAGAGCCATTTTTAACAGCCTTAAAAAATCACGGTCATCTTCTATGATTAAAATATTTTCTTTGCTCATCTCAATTATCTATTTTCCTTATCATCAATCGCTTTTTGCATCTTTTCCCGGTCCGAAAAACATTGAAAACTCTGGAACAATCCTGTAATCTCAAAAAACCGATAAGCTCCTGATTCACGGGATATCACAAGCCACAGATCACCTTTGTTTTTTCGCAGGTAACTGAGTCTTCCCAATAAAGCGCCTATGCCCTGAGAGTCCATATAGGTAGTATTTTCTAAGTCAACTATTATGTTATACTTTTTTTGATCTGTTATCTCTTTAAACATTTTCTTAACTTCGCTGCTATTGTAGGCATCCAGTTCTCCGTGCACGACAATCAAAAAACGCTCTGATCCTAATTCCTCCTTCTCTACCCTAAAGTCCATAATTGTCCCCTTTTTTATTGTTCATGACATTTATAGCACAAACTTTTCCTTGAGACAATTATTATAATTCCACATCTTGTTATCTTAGATTCTCTGCTATCTTTATAATCAATTTTTTCTTACTATCCTCTTTCGTAAGAACTCCTTTTATAAGTTTCCCTCTTGTAGCTGCGTCATCCTCAAGATAATCAGACAACTTGTTTCCCATTTCCTCTGCTAATCTCCTTATCACGCGCGGGTCTTTGGCTATTTCAAATGCTACTGCATCAGCCAGGTGATCATTATAGAGAAGTTTAGATACAATTGATGCGTTCATGTTCAACTTCACCTCCTTTATCTGCTGTTTTTGCTCTTTGAATAAATGAAACAAAACTGGTTTTGATTTTTTTCTTAAAACAAGGATCATCACAGATGCAGTCTTCCACTTCATGCAGAATTTTACTTGCCACCGTGTGCAACAGATGCGTCTCTTTTTCAGCGCGCTCCACTGCTTTCCCAATCGTCTCTCTGTCTATTTCCCAATTTTTAATACTCATTTCCGTTTCCCTCCTATTCTATTATTCTTATACCCATTTTGAGCTGAATTTAAACAAACTCATCCCCCCTGCCCCTTCTCTTGACAGAGAAGGGGAGAGTTGAATATTTGCAGGAATTTTTTTTTGTTATTGGCAAAAATTAATAGGTAGATTGATTTGATCACGTTTTCCTCTTCATCGGCATATCTCTTAATCCATTCTAAGGCGGCTTTTCCACTGTCAGGATTATTTCCTATGTCTTCTTTCATATCCATAATTTCTAAACGAAGATACTCTTTGAGGTCTATTTTAGACGGACTGTAGATCAGTTCTATTATTGAACCTTCATAGCTTCTATCCTGCTCAAGATGTTCTTTCTCAATCTCCTTCTTGTGCATGGATATGTATTTGTACAACCCTTCTTCCAATACTTCCCGTTCCTGAGAGAATTCAGGGGAAAGTATCCTCTTCTGCTCAAACAGAATATCAAGCCGCTCTTTGCGATATTTCATAAATTAACTCACCCTGACCCTCTCTTGACAGAGAGGGAAAAAGGAAATTCCTATACTATAAATATGGCAGATAAATGTTAAAGGTTGTTCCTGCTCCTTCTGTACTCTGAACGTCTATCATGCCGCTGTGTTTTTCTATGATGCTTTTAGTGATAGACAAACCCAGTCCTTGTCCTTCCTTGCTGGTTGTAAAAAGAGGCTCCCAGATTTTATTCAGATTCTCTTTCTTTATTCCTTTTCCCGTGTCCTGAAATTCTATGCTTATAAAATCAGGTTCCTTTTTATCTATACAGGTATGAATTATGATCTCTCCTCCATGAGGCATGGCATGGAGAGAGTTTAAAAACAAATTTATAAATACTTGCTGCAACTGGTCGTTATCTCCTCGCAAAGAAGGCAGTTGAGTATATTTTTTTTTAATTTCTACTTTTTTAGAAGCCATCATGCTGTCTAACAGATGTATAACTTCATCCATTACTTCATGGATGTTTAGAATTTTGAGCTCTAATTTTATGGGAGAATTAATAGTTCTGCATTTATCAATAAAGACCATGGCTTTATCTGTTCTGGAGACAATCATAGAAAGGTTTTTATGATAGTTTTTAGCGCGCGGCGGAAAATCCGCCTGCATAATTTCAGCAATATTTCTTATTAAACTAATGTCGTGAGAAAGTTCGTGCATAATCTCCAGAACAGCTTGTCCCACTAAAGCTAACTTCTCAGCTTTAATTAAATCTTCCTGAGCGCTTGTTAATTCTCTGACTTCCTCGCAGACTTTGGCTTTCTTCTTTTCCAATGCGGGATAGTCAGCATTAAGCAGCTTTATTATTATGGAAGTATCAATATCTATTTTTCTTCCTCCCCTTCTTTTTTAGACAGAAACCTGTTCTTATATAATTTGTTTAATCCCAAAGCGTATATTCCGTTATCAGTCACATTAGCTCCTGTGCGGAATGAATCAGGTAAACCAACCTGCAATGCTAAATATAACGCCATAAACATAGGAATAATCGGTTCGGGAAGGTTGAGGATCTTAACCATAGGCACTGCAAAGAGCACCAGTTCTCCCGGTATGCCCGGAACGCCGTAACCAACAAGAGCGATTATCGGCACGCCCAAACATAACTGCAGGAAAGAAGGCCTATAGCCCACCAGAACCGCTACAATTCCCGCCAGTAAGATCACATGCATTGTAGTTCCGTTAATGTTCATATAAGCCCCCAAGCCAATTACCAGCCGCCTGACAATTCTTTCAATGTGAGAATACTGTTTTTTGATTAAAGACATATTAAGCGGCATGCTAATGACTTCCGAAGAAGTAGACCATGCCAAAGGATATATCTTCGTCCAATAATTGGAAAAAAACTCTTTAACGGAAAATTTGCCTAAATATTTCTTGAGAATAACAAGCTGCATTCCCTGCCACATAAAACATCCAATACCAATTAACACAGAACCGATTATATACACCCATATAAGACCGAATTCAGTATTGATATTAATGACCCAGCCAAAAAGATTGAGTTTACCAACGTTTGCCTGGGCAATGGAACTCATGGTCTGCGCATCAACGGACTTAGCGAGTTCCTGCGGCAAAGAATAGATATACGCGCCTAAAAGCAGCATTAGTACTGGGATCACAGGTTCAATATAGTCGCCAAGCGTTTCAATTGAATTGGCAGCTTTTTGAAGGTTGTCGTAAAGTTTTTTCTTGTAATAGGCTATGATCCCGACAATGATAGATATCCAGATGGCTCTGAAAAACACACTCTTTAACAGTAGGTCCTTAAGTATGACCAAATTCTCCTGAAACATCACTGCCATACTAATTGAACCTGCTTCCTGGGTAGGCAAAAAGGGCAGTTTCAAGATCAGCACAGTAAACAGGGCAGCCCATATCCCTGCAAAGATTCTGGTCAAACCAAACCAAACAATAATAAATCCGGCAAAACTGGATTCTTTCCTTGCTTTCATCATTCTGGCAACACTCGGAGCCAGAATGACAAATATAGCAAAGGGCGCCAGAAATACAATGCCGTCAATTAATTTGGATACTAAAAAGTTGGCAGCTTCCAATACCTGTGGAATATATTTGGCTAGAAAAACGCCTAATATTAAAGCAACTACAACAGCTACCGCAATATATTTCCTGTAGATGGCAAAAAGCTTTTTAGCAAAATGCCCTATCATGTGTCCGCCAATCCTTAAAATGTCTACACTCATCTTACCACCGGATAGAGTTCTTTCCTTAACCCCTCCAATTTGGATGTTGATCTCTTACATGTAATTATCAGCTTGTACTGGAAATGAAATCCAAAGGTTCTCTTTAAAGTCTGTTCCAGAGGATTATCCAGATATCTGTCGGCTATGTCTTCGCTGATCTTCGGCAAGCGAAAAAACCTTTCTGAAAAGGTAAGAGCATTCTCTTCCACCCAGGCGGTTATTACATCCATAAATAACTCCTGGCGCTCTTCGCTTACGGAAGGTATTCTCATTATTGTCTTAATCTCTATTTCTTCCTCTCCTTTTTTAGCCTCCATGTTTAATCCGGAAGCTAGAACTTTAAGTAAATCTTTTACTCCATGCTCTTTTTCAAAAGTCCTCAGGAATTCATAAATCTCCCGTCCGTATTTAATCTCTTCGCCTTTACTGTCAAACTTTAGTGTCAAACTCATCTCATGCTTTAAGAGAAGATTGATACATTTCTTCAACGATTGATGTATCTCCCCCTCTTTTAGTATTTTCCATTCTCCTATTGTCCAATCCATCTTCTTACCCTCCTGTTTGTTTTTTTAGTGTTATTTGAAATCCAGCCCCTACCCCGTCTTTCTAAGAGCAGTGTAAGGGCTGAACTTCAGGAAGAACTTTTTTCTTAATCGTCGCCGAGTTCATCCTTGACTGCTGCCACGATCTTTTTCTTAAAGTCTTCGCTCT
>JAGMBN010000051.1 GCA_023129655.1 bacterium
GTCATTGCGAACGGAGTGAAGCAATAAATTCGGAAAGAGATGCTTCTGTCTCATTATCGTTTGTAACGAATTGTATTCCGATATTGTAATTCTCTTTTTCTTGTAAGTACCAGACTATCTGTCCATTTACTTCCAGATATTTTTTGATATCCAGCACAGGAATTCTCACCTGAAGGTCTATACTTTCTTTTATACTGGGATATGTTGCAGCTTTATGTCTTGGTAATTTTATACAGATTCCGCCAAGACTTATATCTTTCGTACAGCCATAATATCCAACCAGATGTTTTTCTGAATCGTTTAGTAATCTTAACTCAACAGCTTCGTCAACAGTGTACCGCGGATATTTTCTTCGCTCTCGGCCTATTTCTATTTGCTTATTCATATTATTTCTTTGCGTGGGATGTATTTTCGCTACGGCAAATTCTTATTACATCCTTTGGAGACTTAGCGTTTATTAAATCATCTCTAAAAGGTCTGCTTCTGAGAAGGCGAGATATCATGGCTAACGTTCTCAAATGCGGACAAGTTTCTCTATTTGGAGAAATAATCATAAAGAAAAGATGGACAGGCTTATTATCAATTGCATCAAAGCTTACTCCTTTCTTTGACCTCCCAAAAACAACAATTTTTTCTTTAATAGAAGGTGTTTCTGCATGCGGAATAGCAACACCATTTCCTATTGCAGTGCTGCCTCGCGCTTCTCTGTTTAAAATAGCTTTGTTCAGCTTCTCTTCTGAATTGACAAGTCCTTTTTTTATTACTGGAGATATTAACTCTTTGATTGCGTCTTCTTTTTTTTCAGATGAAAGATTAAGAAGAACCAATTCCTTCTGCATGAAATCAGAAAGACTCATTTACTCTCCTATTTTCTTGCATAGTATATATAGACTAACTTTGTAAGAAGATATCAGCAACGGGAATTGTATGGGTAGGCAATGGGTATATAAAATACCCGTTAAATGGTCTGGAGGAAAGAAGTTAAGTTAATATCCTTTTTAGATATTCCCATTTTACGTCTGATATTTTTGCGGTGTTTTTCAACTGTCTGTAAGGAAATATTCAAAAGGACTGAAATCTCTTTACTTGTGAGCCTGCCTTTTATCATATTGCAGATTTCAACTTCTCTTGGAGTTAGATTAAGTCTTTTCCCTCTTATTTTTCTGCCAAACGAAGAAACTAATTCCTCTAAATGGCTTTTGAGTAAATCAACATATTTACCTGCAGCATTCTTTAATTTAAGCTTCTCTAAAATCGGAAACAATAGTTCATTTACATTAGCTGCTACATCATTTTTAATTTTTCTCTTTTCCACTTCAATCTGCGCTATGATTTCACTGAGAGCAGTTGTACGACGAGCGACCATATCTTCCAGATGCTCACGATGCTTTTTTAATTCTTCCTCCGCCTTTTTTCGCTCAGTAATATCCCTGACTGTTGCCTGCAGGAAGATTTTCTCTCCGATGCTTATTCTTGTCAGCAAAACAGTGGCAAAAAAATGCACGCCATTCAGCTTTTTGTGCGTCCACTCAAAAAAGTTTGACCCTTTTTCCATTGCTGTATCAATCATTTTTTTTGCTTTATTTGCAGAGGATTGTCCATCCGGCTGAGACTCAGGAGAATACTTCCATGGAGGCGCAGAAATAAATGTTTTTTCATCTTTCATGCCGAACAGCTCAAACGCAGCAGCATTTCCTGAAGTAAAATTCCAAGATGGCGGAGCAAGCGTCATTATTGCGTCACGTGAAGTCTCAAATAAGAGTCGATATCTTTCCTCGCTTTCACGCAGAGCCAGTTCTACTGTCTGTTTGCGATCTTCTAATTTCATCCGAAAATGTCCTCTTTGTCATTGCGAACCGAAGGTGAAGCAATCTTGTCTTTTAAGATTGCCACGTCGCTTACGCTCCTCGCAATGACATTTTTATATTTTTTTTGTTTCATTGCTGATACACCTTTGCTGTCAGCTCCGCAAGTCTGGTTTCCGAGAATTCATTAATGACAACTTGTTTCCCTTTTCTTGCCATTTCTAACGCTTTGTTCATATCATTTATCATATCAAGAATACCATTAGCTAAAGCTTCAGGATTATGAGGAGGAACTAAAATACCTGTAACTCCATTTTGAATAATCTCAGGGATTCCGCCTGCATTAGTTGAAACAACAGGTTTTTCCATAATAAGCGCTTCTTTAATTACAGCAGGTGATCCCTCAACGGAAGATGAGAGCACAAATATATCAATCTCTGAGAGAATTTCGGGTATATTCTCTCTTTTACCTGCGAATATAACATAATCAGCTAATTGCATTTTTTGAACCATGCTCTTAAGCTGTAATTCCAAAATTCCATCTCCAACAATCAGCAATTTAATATTTCTAACTTTCTTAATAAGAATATCTAATGCTGCAAATATATTTGGGTAGTCTTTATGTTCTCTCAATCTGCCTATCATTCCTAAAACTACTGTATCAGAAGCAATATTAAACTCCTTGCGTATAGCTTCCCCACTAAAGTTGCTATTGAATTTTTTTGCATCTATAGAACTATGAATAGTAATGATTTTATTCTCAGAAATGTTATTTTCATCAATCAGCCGTTTTCTTATCACTTCAGCCACTGCTATTATTCTATCTGTCCATTTCTTATACAATTTATTGTTTATACAGTTGTTTTCTATTCTTGTGAAATTATGGCGTGTGCGAATAAGCCTGCACTGACTGGACAAGCCAAATAATCTAACAGCCAGGACACCAATCCAGTGATCCGATGAACGGTGTGTGTGCAGGATATCAACTTTATGAGTTTTTAGAAACCTTGACAGTTTCCATATGGTTATCGGGTTAAATTTCCATTTGCCTATTTTAAGAGACAATAACGGGATATTATGCGAACCCACTTTTTTATATAATGAACTTGACGGAGATACAGCTAGAATTATTCTAAACTGCTTATTGTTAAGCGATCTGCTGATTGAGAATATTCTCTGCTCTATCCCACTCCAAACCTTACCAGCGTTTATGTGTAATACAGTAAGCATTATATCCCAAGCTCCTTCTTAAATGCCTTCTTAATGTATTCAAAATATATTTCTTTATTCTCGCTATCATCCGGCAATTCTTCATTTGTGATAGCTTCCAGTATCTTGTTTTTCATTTTTCCTATTAAGCGAGACGGGGAAAGATTAAATTTGTCCATTAACTCATCTCCAGTGATTGGAAATTTGGATTCTTTTGCTGAAATCAGTTCCTCACATCTCTCCTCAAGCTCAGATAATTCTTTTAGCTTTTTAGCAACTCTCTCCTTCTTGTATGATGTTATGTCTGCCTTTGAAATGCTGAGAACATCTGAGAGCTTATCTCCCATCTTAGCTGCAAACCGTCTCACTGCAGTGTCTGTCCATAGAGAAGTATAAAGATTTGCCCGCATATGCTTCCTGACCAAAAAGCATATGTGCTTGAGATCCTGATTGGAGAATCTGAGCCTTGAAAGGATTCCCCATGCCATCTTAGCGCCCAAATCTTCGTGTCTGTAAAAATGCACATTTTTTTCATCTATTGTTCTGACATACGGCTTTGCTATATCGTGAAGCAACGCAGTCCATCGGATCTTTCCGTCTAAAGGACAATTATTAACAACTCTTACTGTATGCATCCATACGTCTTTATGATGAAGCCGGCTGTCTTGATGCAGGTTTTTTAGAGGAACAAGTTCAGGGATGAAGTAGTTGACAACTTCTTCCTGCATTAGATTTTTCAATGCCTCTTCCGCATAATCGCCGAGTAATAGCTTGGTCATCTCATCTCTTATTCTCTCGCCTGAGAGATTAAGCAGCCTGAACGCATTTTTTTTCAATGAGATACGGGTATTTTTTTCAATCTCAAATCCTAACTGAGATTGAAACCTTAACGCTCTTAGTATCCTCAGCGAATCATCTTCAAACGCAGAATCAGGATCTTTAGGAGTTCTGATTATCTTTCGTTCTAAATCCTCCCTTCCTTTAAACGGATCAATTATTTTTGAGTCAGCGCCTACAGCTATTGTATTTATTGTAAAATCTCTGCGCGCTAAGTCCTCCATTATATTGGTGCCGAAATCCACATCAGGTTTCCTGCTGAAACCTCTGTATATCTCCTTTTTTCTGAATGTTGTAATATGCAATTCAACTTTGTCTATGAATGCGCCGACCGTTCCAAAATTTATGCCGACCGGATATGTTTTTATCTTACTATTTCGTAGAATCCTGATAATTTCAGGAGGTGTTGCAGAGGTAGCAAAATCGTAATCGTTTAGAGGTTTTTTCATTAACAGATCCCGTACTGACCCTCCAACAAGATATATGGATTTTCCAGCCTGGCTGAAGATTTTGAAAATGCTCTGGATTATTCTATCTTCTATTTTTAACATTCTTCTTTTTACTTATGTATTTCGTAATAGGAGTCATCATTCTTAACGGCAATTTTAACAATCGCTGAAACAGTCTTATAGTTACATCTCCCAGTAATTCATGTGGAACAACTGTTACCTTTAACTGTCCACCTTTGCAGCTTTTTAGTCTGACATAAAAGGCAAACAAATTCCCATTCTCCCCTGTTATAATATAACCTACAATTGGTATTTTATTCAACACCTCATCAATGATCTGAAGAAACTCTACTCCAAAAATCATATTCGTTGTCATTTCAACCAGATTAATATCTCCTCTGCCTGACATCCTCATTCTCTCGCCGTCAATATACAGGCTTTTTACATTAATTATTCCAGAATCTATTACTGCTTTAGCTGTGGCTATATTATATTTTATTCCCTCCTTATCCATTTTGGGGAATCTTAATTTTATTACATCATACATATTAATAAGAGTGAACATTCTAACCAGTATATGTTGCCTGGTTAAATATCCATTATTCAGTGTTATATCTAAATTTCCACTCAGGTTCTTTCTTATTTTATCAATTGAGTTTCCACGACTTCTTATATCGCCTTCACAGTTCAACGCTCCGCTAAATGTAAGATTTTCAATGCCAAACTTTGAAACTAGTTTTTGTATATCAACGTTTTTTATTTTGTATATTGAATCAAATTCAATGCCATACGGAGAAGAAAAATTAAGTTTGCCTAAGAGCTCAGCTTCCCCCTCTGCTAGTTTTAATTTTACCCCATGGATATGCAGTACTCTGTTTCTTATATATAATGGGTCGTGTGGAATAACGACTTTTATATCATCATATATACACTTTTCAATTTCAATGCTTGTGACATTATTCTCCAAGATAACTTTACCTGTAAAATCAATAGGAATTGTAGAGATTGAATTTTTAGATGAAACACTGACAGAGGATTCAATCTCCATGTCAGCAATCCTGAGCGATTCAGGTATATGTAATATCCTGCCTGACGCTACAAGTTCCGTGCGATTTTCTCCGGAAAGAACATGCCCCTTTAAAGAAAAAGGGAAAGGACTTGTCAGCGAAAAATCATTTAATATTAGATTAATATTTTTTATTGAAGATTTTGATGAAGCATTATAGTAATAAATATTTCCGCCTTTTGCTTCCATTCTTTTAACTGTGTATTTCCAGCTTTCAGGAGAACTGCTTTTTTTAAAAGCCGATGTTTTTTCTGTTCGTCGAGAAGAAAATGGGAGTTTTATATTAACATGAGGCTCTACAACAATAATGTTGTCACAAACTAATTCTCTATTTAATAATGGACGTATTTTTATTTTCGCAAATACTGTTTTTGCGCGTAAATTCTTTTTTAGATCATGCTCATTTGATATGCTTAGGTCATTTAGCTGAATACTTGCTATATGAAAATTAAATTTTATGGATGCTTTCTTTACGCAAATTCTGCCTTGAGAAACTCTGCCAATGGTTTTTTTGATATACAAACCACCGACTGTGCTGAGAAGCTTATAGCACATAAAGATGCTAACAAAGATGATGAATACAATGTAAAGAAATTTCTTAAATTTGAGCACTTTGATTTTTCTTGTGGTTTATTTATTTATGTACTTAAGCGTAATGGAGAAAACAAATTTTAATATATTTGTATTATTCTTTACAGGTATTCTTCGCAGTTCAAATATGGTCTCAGGTGTATGATTCATACCTCTTTTTGTTGTGCATGCTCCTTTGTACTCGGCTTGCGCCAGAAAATTTTTTGTCTTCTCATTGTAGTCACCATATGGATAGCAAAAATATTTTACCGGCTGGGACAGATTCTCTTCAATAATTTGTTTTGATTTTGTTATTTCGTCCCATGCCTCCTCATCTGTTAATTTAGTCATACGTTTGTGAGCGCATGAATGAGACCCGAAACTAAATCCAAATGCCGCCATCTTCTTTGCGTCTTCCCATGACATGAATTTCTCTGGAACCTTTTCTTTGCTTTCATCAAAAGCCATGGTTTTGCCAATTACATCTGTTGTTAAGAAAACCGTACCTGTAAATCCCAGATTTTTCATAATGGGAAGCGCGTATGTATAATTATCAAGATAGCCGTCATCAAAGGTTATAACAATAGGTTTCTTGGGAAAATCTCTATTTCTTTTAGCGCTTGAAACAACATCATCAAGGGAAACGGTCATATAATTCCATTTTTTAAGAAGATTCATCTGCTTTTCAAAATCCTTTGGCGTTACATACAAACACTGTTCCGTAGATTCAGGATTGGGATAATTAATTTTATGATAGGAAAGGATTGGTATTCTGCTCATAGGCTATTCCTTTATGCTGTTCTTATTTTAGAATTCGTTTTTTAATATTTCTGCCAGCTTTTCTCCTGCAACATGTATAGAGTATTTTTCTTCAACGGTTTTTCTTCCGTTTATAGCTATTTGTTCCTTAAGCTGGGTGTTCTCAATTAAAACCCTGAGTTTAGTTTCCCATTCATCAGGGGTTTTTGCCAGAAGTCCATCTTTTCCGTCTTTTATAAAATACTTATTTTCGCCCACATTGCTGCATACAGGGGCAATTCCTGTAGACATATACTCCAGGGCCTTAAGCCCACATTTTCCTTTATTCCACTCATTATCCAGTAAAGGATACACCCCTACATCAAATGTTGTCAATTCAGAGGGTATGTCATCAGGTTCCATCCAGTCAATCATCTCAACTTTTAAATGTTTACATTCTCCATAAGCTTCTTTTAGTTTAGGGCAATCTTTGGTGCCTATTATCTTAAATATTATATTATGGGTTCTTGCAAGAGATGTTAACGGCTTCTTCAGCATTATGAGGTCATCCTGATATGTCTTTCCATCCCCAACCCATCCTATTTTAAATTCAGCTTTTTTCTCCAGGTATGCAGGCTTAAATTTATCTGTATCAATAGCTGTTGACACAATGTAAATATTATCATTGTGTTTTTGGGCATACTCAGCCAGAAAGTGGCTCCCAACAATAACAACATCTGCAATCTTTAACATGCGGTTGGTGCGCTTCTTACGCCTCAAGAATATTGCATCATCAAAATCAAAGACTACACTTATATTAAATAGTTTTTTATATACCCATAGAAATCTTATAAAGTCTGACTGATAGACAGTTCTTTGAGCGTAAATAATAGTATTTTTACGACTTTGGCTTAATTCTCTTATGCTCTTCATTGCTTCTCTGTAGCGTTCAATACATATATTTTTTTTGAGTATTGAACGGGGAGACATTATGGAAGTAGAAAATCCGTACTTTTCTAATTCTCTGGCATAAAATACGCATCTATATCTCGTGCTCGGTATGTTGTAATCGCCTTTTGGGAAAAAGACAATTCTGCTAGGCATGTTTTTCTTTTTCATTAGTTCCTATACCTATGGATACAGCCATGTACAACCAAAACATAAGCCCTATTCTATCTTCATAAAAATATCCTGAAACACTGCAAGCTAAAAACCCAATAATTGTCAGAAGAATCGTGAATAATATATCCTTTTTAAAATAGTCTTCTGTATATATGTACGACTTGTAAGCGCATTTTATATATTTTGCCAGAAGATACATAAAGACCACAAGTCCCACTATTCCTGTTTCTATAGGGATCTGTAAATAGAGATTATGCGCGTCCGACTGCTGGAAATTGCCGTGAGGGTCGGTAATATAAAATTTGTATTCCGGATGTAGATACATTTTTCTAAATATATTCGGTCCATATCCAACACCTAGCACAGGATGTTTTTTTATGATCTGAAGACTATTGTGCCATAATGTCAGGCGTCCGGATAAAGCACGGTTAATACCTTCTTTAACCTCAAATGTAAACTTCACTCTTTCAGTAACCGGGCAGTAAAAAATGACTAAGAGTAACAATGCTGCTAAAAAGGCGATTAATGTCTTCTTGTTTTTTTTGAACAGTAATATTAAGAGAATAACAAATAATATTGCCCATGGTCCGCGAGTGAAAGTTAACACTAATAATATGCCTGTTAACAAAGCAGATAAGATCAGAACCAGTTTTATGTATTTGTTTTTAGTATG
>JAGMBN010000052.1 GCA_023129655.1 bacterium
TCCCAAAGCAGGCGCGCTAAACCAAGCTGCGCTACGCCCCGTATAAACTAGCGTATATTATCAAAGGCGTTTACACAGGTCAATAAAAATGGCAACACTCAGTGTGTCTCTTCCAATAAAACATCGTCAAACCAAACAGACCCTTCGCCTCCATTTCTCAGCCATATATATAACTTCTGAGTTTCAGGGGCTATAGTAAATTCCCACTTCAGTTTAGTCCATTTAGTTTTATTTTTTAACCGCTTTGAGTAGTCAAACTGGATTTGTTTATTATTCTTGTCCCTTGTCTGAAATGAGCAAAAGGCAACACCATGCTCACTGGTTTTCAGATAACATGTTAAAACAAATGTCTGTTTGCCCAATACAGGATTTTTTAGACCTGCAAGAAGAACGATATTCGTATCTCCTGAAAGCCACTTCAATCTTACAGAATATTTTCCTGAATGACTATGTTCAGACAACTTAGCTGTACCTTGAGTTTTGCTCCATAGATTTAGAAACCAGTTCTCAGGTAAATTTGTACCTGGCTTTTTAATTTCAAAACCAGGATTCTCAATAATGTTCTCTGCGCAATCTACACTAGACAATCCAACCAGAATTATACTTAGACAGATAATGCATGATAAAAACTTTCTTAATTTCATATCTATTTCCTTTTTTCCCTCTCTGTCAAGAGAGGGTCAGGGTGAGTTAAATTTTGTTTAATCAGTGTCTCTATATCTCCTGACGGAGGAACCTCCAGTTCCCATCTCTTTATTTCTTTGCCATCCTTTTCCACCAGCGTTGTTGGAATGTTATCTACGTTATAGAATGCGCCTTCTGATAATCCCTCAACTGTGTCCATATCATGAAAAGACATCTTAACCTGATTAGACACATTCCACTTTGGCAGAAAAAATTCCAGTTTATTTTTTGTAGTCTTACACTTTGCGCAGCCCGGCTTGCCAAATACCTTTATGCTTGTAGTCTCTGCCATAATACGTGTCTCCCTTTATGCTATTTTATATTCTCCTTTTTGCCTATCCCTTAATTCGCCAAGCTTTGATTTATTCCAGTTATTCACTCTGCTGAAATATCCAACGATCCTTGTTATACCATATACATCCTCGCTGTTGCAATTACCGCATACATCAACCAGACCACGAGTAGTCTTGCTGCAGCTATTACAGATTGTAAATTCAGGAGATATAGTTAATTGAGCAGCCTTTGTATTATAAAAAGTCTTCTTAACCAGATTGAATATGCTCTCAGGAGAAGGCTTTGCCTCCCCGATAAACGCATGCAGGATAGCGCCTGATTCTATCATTGTATGAAACTTTGCCTGCTTTTCTATTCTTTCCACCAAACCTATAGGAGCATCTGCGCGGAAATGAATAGAATTAGTATAATAGTATTCATCCTGAGCCATATCGCCTTTTACTATATCCTTACTTTCAGGGTATTCTCTCATATCCACCTTTGCAAGACGTCTTGCTGCGCTCTCTGCAGGTGATTCTTCAAGCGCAACTCTTAATCCGTGTTTTTGCTCATATTTTTTAGTAGTCAGATTCATAAAGGAGATTATCTTGAGTCCTAACCTGTATGTCTGGTCATCTTCATGAAGCTCCTTTCCGGTTAAATACTGAACGCATTCATTAAGACCTATAATGCCAATTATATAAGTAGCCTCATCCAGATCAACGTAGCGTCTTCCATCCTTTGCCTTTTTACCAATCTGCCATAACGGCATAGTTTTATCCTTCATAAGAGATGCAATAAACTTTTTCTTTTGTATGTGAGCTGTCATAGCTAAATCCATTGCATGTTCAATCTCTTTATAAATTCCGTCTATATTTCCTCTACCTGCTCTGTAGGCTGCTTGCGGCAGATTTATGGTAACATTCTGGAAGCCACAGAAGCGCATACTTTCAGGATGCTTTATCATATAATCATCTTTTATCTGAGTTCTCAGACGACAGCAGGCGCTTAGTGTAACCTCGTCCCTGTCAAACACAAAATACGGAGTGCCATTCTCACTTGCTATTTTGCACGCATATTTAAAAAGCTCAAGCTGATTTGGGTCATTGAATGTTTCCTCGCTTATATGCAGATCCATTTTAGGAAACGCGAATATATTCCCGTTCTTGTCACCGGCTCTCCAAACATCCATCATGGCCTTAGCAAATTTCTGAGCCCATGGCTCATACTCAGCGTAAGTCTTGCCTGTGTATTCTCCACTTGGTCCTATGGCCTTAATGTTTTTTAGATATCCGGGAATACCTGTATGAATATTAAAGTCCAGGAACAATGTTTGCCCTCCACGGCTGAATGCATTTTGACTGCTGCTGAAAATCAGATACTGCGCCTCCTGACGCATTTCTTTCTCACTCATTCCAACAACATATGGAGCATAGAAGATATTTATATACCCAACGCCCAGAGCTCCCGCATAATAAGCCTGCATGGATGCTAAGAACGTATTTAAGTGTCCTGTCAGGGTTCTGGCGTGAGAAGCCGGAGCTGAAGAGGTATCTAAATTTACTAATTCAAGTCCATACTTTTTTAGGTATTCCAAAGAATGAGAAGAACAATATACTCTTGTAGGATATCCAAGATCATGCAAATGGATTATACCTTTAAGATGCGCCTCGCTAATGTCAGAACTAAATATCTTCCGCAAAGCGTATTGCTTTAAAGTACCCTCCGCAATTGTCAGGTTTATCGCTTCAGGATTATTAGCGGCAATATTGGAATTCTCATTACTTTTTGAAAAAATAAGCTGCTCTATGTCAAATATCGGCATTCCCAATACTTGCTGCTTTGAAAGTTTTTGTTTATATCCATTGATAAACAGCTCATTATCCACCAGCTCCCTTATAAGGGATGTAGAGATCTGCGTAAGACCGGACGTAAAGATATTTTCTTCAACAGACGTGGCTATTGTATCTGCTACTGATTGAGACACACCGGCTTCCTTTACAAGAGCCATTGATATTTTCGCTTTATTCCATGGAAGAATTTCGTCATGGGTAACAGTTGACACAAAAAGCGATAGATCAGTAGTTGTTGCCTTTACTTTCTTCTCTTTTCTAACCTGAAGCATTTCACGCAGCCGCGCACGCTCATTTCTATAGAGGATATACGCCTTTGATGTTTTAGCATGCCCTGTTTCAATAAGCACTTTTTCTACAATATCCTGAATTTCCTCTATTTCCGGGACATTGTTTCTAAAGTTTTGCTCAAGATATGAAGTTATAGCATTGGTTAATTCTTCAGCTACTGTTTTATCCTGCCCACCAACAGCTGCTGCAGCTTTTAAAATAGCCTGCATAATCTTATTTTTATCAAACAGAACTATTCTGCCATCCCTTTTTCTAACTGAGGTAAGTGCGCGTGTATTTGCCATCTTTAACATCCCCTATTTTTGATTATAGTCTTTGCATGGTCAAGGAAATCCCCTACGTCTTCAAATCTCCGATATACTGAAGCGAATCTTACGTATGCAACTGCGTCCAAATCGTGCAGCTTTTTCATAACCAGTTCGCCTATCTCTTCTGAGGCAACCTCCTTATTCATGTCATTCCAGAGTTTTCTCTCTATGTCACTTACTATCTGCTCCAAAATCTCTATGCTTATAGGTCTTTTTTCACAGGCTGTTACAATGCCATTCAGAAGTTTCTCCCTGACAAACTCCTCTCTGCGATTATCCTTTTTAACAACCATAATCGGGATCATTTCTATTTTTTCATAAGTAGTAAATCTCTTTGCGCATTTCAAGCACTCTCTTCTACGCCTTATAACATTATTTTCTTTGCTTTCCCTGGAATCAACTACCTTGTCTTCTTGATAATCACAGAAGGGACACTTCATCTAAATAATACTCCATATTGTGTATAAAGAAATATAACACTCAACATATAGGGTGTCAAGAAAAATTTTAAACTGTTGTGGAAATGGTAAGATACATCCTTACCATTTCCAAAGAGTGTGTTTTCCCCCCCCTTGTCAAAGCCAGTGCATAATGATAGCATATATCGTTATGAAGAGTCATAAGCCTAAAATAATTGCTGTTATTCCTGCAAGATATGCTTCTACAAGACTTCCAGGAAAAGTACTCAAGGATATTTGTGGGAAGCCCATGATACAACATGTCTATGAGAGAGTAAGCCATGTCCTCTCTGTCCGGAAAGTAATTATAGCTACAGATGATAAACGCATATTGCAGACAGCGCAAAAATTCGGAGCTAATGCCGAGATGTCTCCAAAAAGCTGCAAATCCGGCACTGACAGAATTGCATATGTAGTTAAGAAAATGACTGATATTAGAGAAGAGGACATTATCATCAATGTGCAGGGAGATGAACCTTTAATAAATCCACAAGCTATTGAAAAACTTATAAAAACAATATCCTGCGATTCACATATCGTTATGTCAAGTTTAATGATCAAAATATCTGATATTGATGAATTGATGAGTCCTGATGTAGTTAAAGTGGTGGTGGATAAAGATAATTTTGCCTTATACTTTTCTCGCTTACCTGTCCCATTTTTAAGGGATAAATGGAAAAATCTAAACACTAAACTAATTCTTGATACAACAGATATATTCTATAAGCATTTAGGTATATATGCTTTTAGAAAACACTTCTTATTAAAGTATGCTAAAATGCCTCAAACCTATCTTGAAAAAATTGAAAAACTTGAACAGCTTAGGGTCATTGAACATGGCTATAGAATAAAAATGGCAGAAACAAAATTTGACTCAATAAGTGTTGACGCTCCGGCAGACTTAGAAAAAATTTTATCTCTTTTTCGCTAAACAAGCTGTATAAAGGGCATCTGTTTGGCAGACCATTTCTTGAATACTGAATTTTGCTGCGCGTTCTCTGGCTTTTCTTCCCATATTAATTCTTAATTGCTTATTACCTAAAATTTTTATAATAGCATTTGCCAGTTTATTTATGTTTGCAGGGGGAACGATAAAACCTGTTTCTGCATCAATTACTGCTTCTCTGTTTCCTCCAACATCTGTTGCTACAACAGGTTTACCCGAAGCCATTGATTCTAATATAATATTTGAAAACCCTTCTATGAAAGAGGAAAGCACAGAAACATCTATGATATGAAGCAGGTTAGGGATATCATGCCTAAGTCCTGTAAAGATTACCCTGCCTCTTATCCCCAGATGCATTGCCTGTTCCTTGAGCTCGGATTCTAATGGACCTTCTCCAACAACCATGAATTTTACATTATCAATGGCTTTGTTGATCTTAGATGCAGCTTCTAAAAAATACTTATGCCCTTTTTGAGGATAAAGACGCGCAAAAATTCCAACTAACAGCTCATCTTCTCTAATGCCAAGCTCCTCTCTTTTAGCCTGATAGTCAAAATCTTTATTAAACTCTTCAATATCTATGCCGTTGTATATTGTTACAAACTTATCCGGAGCAATTCCTGAATTTTTAATGTTAAATTCTTTTACAGCATCTGAAACAGCTATTATTTTGTCTGTGCACCTTGAAAGTATCCTGTCAATTAGAAAGTGTTTTTTTGTTTTCCACGTGTCTATATTATGAAGATTAGCAATAATCACCGGTATGCCTGCGAATTTTGCAGCAATACGGCCAGGTGTATTCGACCGATACATATGAGTATGAACTATATCAAATCTCTCGTTCTTCATAAATTTGTACAGCCTGTATAATCCCACAGGATCTAATCTGCTCCTCATATGTATCTTACACACTCTTATCCCAAGATCTTTCAGATCATTCTCATAAGCGCCCTGTTTGTCCCGAATACAGCAGACTGTTATATCATATTTGTCCCTTAATAAAGAAAGCACTCTAACCAGCCTTTTCTCTATTCCGCCGACCGGCAGCCATGTTATTATTCTCAAAAGTTTAGGTTTATACTGCATTAATCAACTTCTCCAATCTATCGCTTCCTGAAATAATCTCTATTCCAATTCTGAGAACCCGTAGAGACGCAACATCTTGCGTCTCTATCATTTGCAGCCTTACCGCGTCTTTTTGTGTGGTAATAATAAATTTTGCATTAAGCGCTTTTTGCCTTGCCTGTATATTATCTATATCATCTTCTGTATACCAATGATGATCAGGATACCTAAGCTTTTCTACTATTTTAGCTCCAACATGTTCCAACGTGTTCTCAAAGGATACAGGATCTCCAAGACTTGAAAGAGCTATTACCTTTTCCCCTTTTATACATTCAATATCCATCTGTTCTTCCCCTGCAATATTCTCTAAACATACAGGCTTATGAATAGTGGTTATGACTTGCGCAGAATCATTAATTTCCAGAAGTTTTCTCTTAATATTCTCAAGATTATCATCCTTAATCATATCAGTCTTTGTTATTATAAAGCAATCTGCTCTTTTTAAGCGCTTATATGGTTCACGTAAATTTCCTCTTGGAAAAATATATCCATTACCAAAAGGACTGGAAGCATTTATAACTACTATATTTATATCTCTATGTAGTCGCCAATGCTGGAATCCGTCATCTAAAACTACTGTGTCTATATTAAAGCTCTCTTCTGCAATTTTCCCCGTTTTATATCTATTCTTACCGGCAAAAACAACCGTGTTTTTCAGGTTCTTTGCTAAAAGATACGGCTCATCTCCTGCTTCTTCTACATCACACAAAATTTCTTTGCCGTTAGAAACAAGTTTTATTTCACTCTCTTCGACTCTTCTGTATCCTCTGCTCAATACTGCAACTTTTTTGCCCTTTTTAATAAGCATATTCACTAGAAGTTCCACAACAGGAGTTTTCCCAACTCCACCCAATGTTATGCCTCCAACGCTTATAACCCTTGAGGAAAGTTTTCTTTTCTTTAGAAGATTCCTGGAGTACATAAAAAGCAGTATATTCTGACCAGTAATTACTAGAAATGAGATAAATAGAAGGCACAGTTTTAATAATCTATGTCTTCTATTATCAGACACTATATTCCTATAAAAAAAATCATGTAAATATTTATTCACTTGTGCAGTGGTAGAAATATTATTGTTCGCAAAATTTCTTATTGAATTGCCTCACCAAAAATCTACACGAAATTGTATCACTGCCTCACATAAAAATCTACACAAAATTTAGGTTATGTGGAAATGGGGAAACTCCAATGCAATTATTCTTGACACGGCGCATTGTAATTGATATGTTTCCCCTCAATACGTATTTGTACAACCTGAGGAATAGATAATGCAAATTGAAGATGTGAAAAAAATAAGAAATATCGGCATTATGGCTCATATTGATGCTGGTAAAACAACTACAACAGAAAGAGTATTGTTCTTTGCGGGCAGAATACACCGCATAGGGGAAGTTCATGACGGGGCTGCTACAATGGACTGGATGGAACAAGAAAGAGAGCGAGGGATAACAATTACGTCTGCGGCTACAACATGCGTCTGGCGTGGTCATAACATTAATATCATTGACACTCCGGGGCATGTGGATTTCACTGCAGAGGTGGAAAGAAGTTTGAGAGTTTTAGACGGCGCAGTAGCAATATTCTGCGCGGTAGGCGGTGTGGAGCCGCAAACTGAAACCGTATGGAGACAGTCGGAAAAATATAAAGTTCCCAAGATTGTCTTTATCAACAAGATGGATAGAATTGGAGCGAATTTTTTCGCTGTGCTTGAGATGATAGATAATAAACTCGGGGTCAATTATGTTCCGATCCAGATACCCATTGGAAAGGAGGATAATTTTCAGGGTATTATAGATGTTGTGGAAGAAAGGGCATTTTTCTTCAATCCGGAAGACACTATAGAAGAGCCAAAAGAACGAGAAATTCCTGAAGATTATGTGGGGATGACGAAGAAATATAGAAATGAGCTGATAGAAAAACTTGCTGATATAGACGACAGCCTTATGAATAAATATATTGAAGATCAGCCAATTACAATAGACGAAATTAAAAAATCTCTCAGTAAGGCAACCATAAAGTCTAAGATATTTCCCGTATTATGCGGCGCGGCTTTCAAGAACAAGGGAGTCAGGATGCTTATGGAAGCTGTTGTGGATTACCTGCCAAGTCCTGAAGACGCTCCGCCTGTTGAAGTTATAGACAGCGATTCAGAAGAAAAGAGCCTGTTCGGTTTTGGAGAAAAAAAGGATCTATTGGGGCTTGCTTTTAAGATTGCCGTTGATCCTCATATCGGGAAACTTATTTATTGCAGAATATATTCAGGTTCAATAAAAAAAGGAGAATATGTTTTCAAGGCAGGGTCATCAAAGAA
>JAGMBN010000053.1 GCA_023129655.1 bacterium
GAAAAAATGGGGAAACTCCAGAAAAAACACATTCTTGACATTGTATGTTTCTTTAGGTAGAATTTGCATGGTTAATTTTGGAGGCGAGGGCAAAGTGGCGGAAGATAGAAGGAGATTTCTGGGAGAAGTGCTTCAGGACATAGGTTTGATCTCGGAAAAGAAGTTGGAAATTGCTTTAGCAGAGCAGCGGCAGACAGGTGAAAGGCTTGGAAATATACTGATAAAGCTTGGATATATAGATAATGAAGGGCTTTGTAAGGCATTAGCTTCTCAGTTTGGATTGAAGACTATAAACATATCAGAATATAATATTGAGCAGGAAGTGATAGATAAAGTTCCTGCATCAGTTGCAAAAAAGCATAAAATTGTCCCTTTGAAATTTGAAAATAATGTTTTAACAATTGCTATGGCTAGTCCGCTAAATCTTCTTGCGCTGGATAATTTAAGAATAGTGCTGAATTGCGAAGTTGAAGGACTGTTAGCCACAGAAGAACAGATCGAAAGTTCTTTGGAAAGATATTATGGCGTTAAGGAAGAAACAATTGACAGTATGCTTCAGGAGTTGAGTGAGCAGGATATAGATTTTGTTGGCGGAGAAGTTGCAGAGGAAGAAGAGGAGATATCGGATGAAGCACCGGTTATAAAATTAGTTGGATTACTGATATTGGAAGCTCTTCGCGCCAGAGCAAGCGATATACATATTGAGCCTTTAGAGGATACATTTAGAGTCCGATATCGTGTGGATGGAGTGTTGCATGAAGTACCTGCTCCCCCTAAGAGACTGGAGAAATCCGTAATCTCTCGTATCAAGATTATGTCCGGGATGAACATTGCGGAAAAGAGGCTTCCTCAGGATGGCAAAATAAGATTATCCTTGTTGGGGAAAGATATTGACCTGCGTGTATCAGCCCTGCCTGCAATACATGGGGAAAGTGTTGTGTTACGAATCCTTGATAAGAGCAGTTTATTATTGGGCATGGGTGAACTGGGTTTCCTTGAGAAAGATATGAAAAAGTTTGAATCACTGATTGCATCGCCTAATGGTATTATTCTTGTTACAGGACCAACAGGCAGTGGGAAAACAACAACGCTTTATGCAGCTCTTAATAAGATAAATCAGCCGGACAGAAAATTGATAACAGTTGAGGAACCTGTTGAATACCAGTTGACAGGCATCAATCAGGTTAATGTCAAAAGCGAAATTGGGTTAACATTTGCCAATGTTTTGAGGTCTATGTTGAGACAGGCTCCGGACATCATAATGGTTGGAGAGATCAGAGACGATGAAACAGCAGAGATTGCTATAAGATCTGCTCTAACAGGACATCTGGTGTTCTCCACCCTTCACACTAATGATGCTTCCAGCGCAGTAACGCGTCTTATTGATATGGGCATAAAACCTTTCTTGGTGGCTTCGTCGATTCAGGCAGTGCTTGCGCAGAGATTGGTCAGAGCAATCTGCCCAGAATGTAAAGAAGCATACACTCCAAGGAAAGATGAAATTTTACAATTGGAAAAGGCATTTAAGAAAAAAGATATCAAAACGCAGTTCTATAAAGGAAAAGGGTGTCCAACGTGCTCTCAGACAGGTTACAAAGGGAGGATAGGTATTTTTGAATTACTCATACTCAATAGCGAGATTCGCTCATTAATTCTTAAGAGAACTTCAAGCGCAGAAATTAGAAAAAAGGCGTGTGAGTTTGGGATGAAGACCCTAAGGCAGGATGGTTTAGAAAAAGTTGTGATGGGAGTAACTACATTTTCTGAAGTGGAGCGAGTGACTCAAAAAGATGTAGAATTCTAAGGAGCAATATAAAATGGAGATGAATGAACTGCTAAAAATTGTTGTAGACAGGAATGCTTCTGACATACATTTAGTAGTAGGGAAGCCTCCTGTTTTGCGTATAGACGGAAGATTGGATGTTCTTGATTTTGAGGAGTTGACAAACGAGAATACAGAGAAGCTAATGAAGAGTATCTCTTCAGAGCATCATCAGCAAAAATTACAAGAGATGGGAGGAACGGATTTTGGTTTTTCTTTTGGAGATATAGCAAGATTCCGCGTAGCAATTTATAAAGAAAGAGGAAACACCTCAATAGCAATGAGGCTTATACCTATGAAACTTATGACATTTGATGAACTGGGATTGGCAGATCAAATTAAACAGCTTATGTACAGACCTCGCGGCTTGGTTCTTGTAACAGGCCCAACTGGCTCTGGTAAGACAACAACGCTTGCCACAATGATTGATTATATAGCGAGAAATAGAGATGCTCATATAATAACGATTGAGGATCCTATAGAGTATTATCACACTCATCACAACGGTGTTATGTCTCAGAGAGAATTGGGGGTAGACGTTCCTTCGTTCTCTGAAGCTCTCACCAGAGCCCTAAGACAAGATCCGGATGTTATAATGGTGGGAGAGATGAGAGACCTGGCTACAATGGAGGCAGCTATTTCAGCCGCAGAAACCGGGCATTTGGTATTTGCAACCTTGCATACAACAGGTGCCGCAGCCACGATTGACAGAATAGTTGACGCTTTCCCTACCGCGCAGCAGGAACAAATAAGAACACAATTATCTGAGTCTCTTGTTGCGGTAATTTCTCAGCAATTGATCCCCAGAACCGCAGGAGGAAGAATAGCGTCTTATGAGATAATGCTTGCTACTTCAGCTGTAAAAAACCTGATAAGGGAAAAGAAGACCTATAGAATAATTTCCTCTATCCAAACAGGGAAAAAGCTTGGCATGAAGACAATGGATGATTCTCTGACAGAGCTTTACAACAGCAAAATAATAAGCTATGAAGAGTATATTACACGTTGTTATAGTGTAGCAGATGCACAAGCGAAAGCAGGAGAGATGGAAAATGTCTAGCAAAAAGAAGCCTATCGGACAGTTATTGCTTGAGAAAGGCATAATAACACCTGAGCAATTGGAACATGCTCTGAATGAGCAGCAAAAATCCAACGGCTTGCTTGGCAGAATTTTGGTAGATCTTGGTTTTGTGACAGAACCAGAGATATTGTCTGCATTGGGGGCGCAAACAGGAATGCCTGCCGCAGATCTTCCTAAAATAAATATTCCATCGGAAGTTTTGGAAAAGGTTTCAGCTCCAATTGCAAAAGTATATAAGATTATTCCTGTAAAAATTGAAGAGAATATTCTGTATATAGCTATGGCAGATCCTCTAAACATTAATGTTTTAGACGATTTGCGGTTCATGTTGGAATGTGAAGTAAGAGGTATGGTAAGCAATGAGAAAAATATTGAAGAAGCCATTGTTAAATATTATGGAGAAAAGACAGAGACTGTTCAGGACGTGTTAAAAGAGATTGAATCAGGAGTAATGGAAATCAGGGGGGATGTTGAGGGTGAAAATGAGGACGTTCATGATGTGGCAACTCTTCAGGAGTTGGCGCATCAGGTGCCCGTAGTTAAACTGCTTAATTTAGTGCTTATTCAGGCGATAAAGGATAAGGCCAGTGATCTGCATTTTGAGCCATTTGAAGACCAGTTTAAGATCAGATATCGTGTGGATGGAATGCTTTATGAAATGATTCCTCCACCAAGGCATTTGGCTTTAGCGGTAACTTCCAGAATTAAGGTTATGGCAGGAATGGATATTGCGGAAAGAAGATTGTCTCAAGATGGAAGGATTCAGCTTAATATGGGTGGAAGAGAAGTGGATCTTCGTATATCAACTTTACCAACGGTTTATGGAGAAAGTGTTGTAATACGTATATTAGATAGAGGAGCTGTTATGCTCTCTCTGGAGCAGGTAGGGCTTTTGCAAGAAGATTTAAAAGTATTAAGAAGTTTAATTAAAAAGCCTAATGGTATTATTCTGGTAACAGGTCCGACAGGTTGCGGCAAAACTACAACTCTTTATTCTGTCTTGAAGGAAATTAATTCTCCAGAGGACAAGATAATCACTACGGAAGATCCTGTTGAGTATAATTTAGCTGGTATTATACAAGTGCAGATAAGAGCTCATATAGGTTTAACTTTTTCCAGGTGCCTCAGAAGCATATTAAGGCAGGATCCTGATAAGATATTAGTAGGAGAGATCCGTGACCTGGAGACTGCTGAAATGTCTATTCAGGCTTCGCTTACAGGACATTTAGTGCTGAGCACGTTACATACCAATGATGCAGCCAGCACAATTACCAGGCTTATTGATATGGATATTGAGCCCTTTCTTATAACATCAACGCTGGAGGCTATTATTGCGCAAAGACTTGTTAGAAAAATATGTTCCAGCTGCAAAGAGGAGTATTCTCCCGACGCGGACGAATTATCTTTAATCGGACTCAAGCCCAAGGATGCGGAAGGCAAGAAGTTTTATAGGGGCAAAGGGTGTGAAATATGCAATGGTATTGGATATAAGGGGCGAATAGGTATTTTTGAGATACTTGTTGTTAATGATGAAATAAGAACTCTTATTGTTAATAAAGCATCTTCCGGCGAGCTGAAGAAAAAAGCTCACGAAAAAGGAATGTCAATGCTAAGAGAAGACGGATTGAAAAAAATATGGATGGGCATTACTACTATTGAGGAAGCAGCAAGAGAAACACAGGGAGTGGAGGTATAGTTATGGCTGTTTATGCTTATGTTGCAATGAATAATCAGGGTAAAGAGATAAGCGGAAGTGTTGAGGCAGAAACTTCTACTTTGGCAATATCTCAGATAAGGGATATGGGCTATTTCCCTACAAAAGTTTATGAAAAGTCTCCTGTTTCCGGTGCTTCAACATCTGCTAAACCGGCAAAGGCTGGCGGTCTTAATATGAATATTCAGATTAAGCTACCTGGAATTGGTGATAGAATAAAGCCGAGGCAATTATCCGTTTTTGTCAGACAGTTAGCGACCTTGCTTGGCGCAGGACTTCCTTTATTGAGGAGCATTAATGTTCTAAGTGATCAGGCCAAGCCTGGTATCATGAAAGAAACTCTCTCAGAAGTAGCTGCAGATATTGAGGGAGGCGCTACATTTTCAGATGCAGTTGCCAAACACCCAAAAAGCTTTTCAAAACTTTTTATTAATATGATAAAGGCTGGTGAAGTTGGTGGGATTTTAGAGGCGGTTTTGGAAAGGCTGGCTGAATTTTCAGAGAAAGAAGAAGCGTTAAAGAGAAAGATTAAGTCTGCTATGGTCTACCCTATACTCGTTACTGTTGCAGCTGTGGGAATACTTACTTTTTTGATTATAGTAGTTATTCCGACCTTTAAGAAGATGTTTGAGGATTTTGATACGGAATTGCCAGGCGCTACTGTAATGCTGTTGAAAATCGCGGATGTTTTCAAGGACTGGAAGAGTATTCTTATTATTCTGGGATCATTGGTAGGACTATTTATAATATACAAGTTTATTAGAAGAACACGAAAAGGGTCGTATTATTCGGATAAAATCAAGTTGTATATCCCTGTTGTTGGTCCTTTGATCAGAAAGACAGCTGTCGGCAGATTTTCGAGAACATTTGCAACATTGATTGGAAGTGGGGTTCCAATACTTCAGGCGCTTACAATTGTAAAGGATACATCAGGCAACGAAGTAATAGCTCAAGCAATGGTATCTGTTCGTGACAGTATCAGAGAAGGAGAATCAATAGCAGGTCCGCTTCAAGCAAGCGGAATATTCCCTCCGCTGGTTATCAATATGGTGGATGTTGGCGAAGAAACAGGAGCATTAGATAAGATGCTTCTTAAAGTAGCAGAAGCTTATGATCAGGAAGTAGATGCCGCAGTAGCAGCTTTGACAAGCATAATGGAGCCAATTATGATCGTAGGCATGGGTGTTGTTGTAGGCTTCATAGTTATTGCGTTATTCCTGCCTTTGATTAAGCTGGCCACAGCGATTGTATAATGTAGGGGCAGGTCTTGCACCTGCCCTTATTCTTTGCGGGCGGAGGCAAGCGCCTCGCCCCTACAATAAAGAAATATTATGCACAAAGCAAAGATTTTAGTTGTAGATGATGAACTAAACATGCGAAAGACCCTTTCCTGTATCCTTCGTCAGCAAGGCTACGATGTCAAAGTATGCGGAAATGGAAAAGAAGCCGTAAAAATTTTAGACACCGAGCAATTCAATTTAATAATCACTGATATAAAGATGCCTCATATGGATGGAATGGCAATGTTGTCTGCTCTCAGAAAGAAGAACAAGGAAATCCCTGTAATAATTATCACGGGTCATGCTACTGTGAATTCTGCAATTGATGCAGTAAAGCTTGAAGCATACGATTATATCAGAAAACCGTGTATGCCTGACGAGATTCTTTTCTCAGTGCGCAGAGCGGTGGAACGTGAAAAGCTGATAAGCGAAAATTTATATTTGCATGATCAGTTGAAAGAAAAATTCCGTTTTAACGGCTTAATAGGAAATAATAAGAAAATGCAGGATATCTATCAGCTGGCGCAAAAGGTCTCTAAAAGCAATGCTGCTATACTAATAAGAGGAGAAAGCGGAACAGGCAAGGAATTGATAGCGCACGCAATTCACTATAACAGTCTGCGTAAAAATAATAAGTTTCTTGCTATAAATTGCGGAGCTTTACCAGAGAATCTGCTGGAAAGCGAATTATTCGGTCATGAGAAAGGCGCGTTTACAGGCGCTATAAGCAGTAGAAAAGGAATATTTGGAATGGCTGATAAAGGGACTATTTTTCTCGACGAGATAGGTGACCTTTCTTTAACTACGCAGATGAAATTGTTGCGCGTTCTTCAGGATGGGGAATTTAGGGGAGTTGGAGGAACCCGGCAAATTAAGGTTGATGTGAGGATTATAAGCGCAACTAACAAGAATTTAGAGAATCGCATAAAACAGGGCCTGTTCAGAGAGGATTTATATTATAGAATAAATGTAATTGCTATTGATCTGCCTCCGCTCAGGGAGAGAAAAGATGATATAGCTCCTTTGGTAAAGCACTTTTTAGCACCAAAACGAATTTCATCCGAAGCTATGAATTTACTTGTAAGCTTTGACTGGCCTGGAAATGTCAGAGAGTTGGAAAACGTAATTGAACGCGCAGTAGCATTGCAGGAAGGCCAGTGTATTCTTCCTGATGATTTGCCGCAATATATTTCTGTAGGGGCAGGGCTTGCCCCTGCCCACATCTCAACAATTACAGAAGAGAATTTTCGCGAGGCGCGAACTGCCTTTGAAAAAAATTTTCTGATCAGCGTATTGAGAAAAACAAACAGAAATATATCCCTTGCTTCAAAGAAGGCCGGTCTAAGCAGGCGCCATTTCTATGAGAAGATGAGATTATATGGAATTAAAAATAGGATTAAGGATTAAAAGTGAAAAGGATTAAGGATTTATTTTCAAGACTTGCGTATCTGATTATATTGACTGCATTAGCTATTTTTCTTATATATGTTGCCACTATTGTATGGAATAATCCTCTTCTTCAGCACAGGGATTTTTTTATTGCGATTATCTTTTTTTCTCTGGGCTTGATTACCTTTATCTTTATATGGAAAATTATCATTCAGCCGATATTTGTGTCTTTTCAACAAGGGGCTTCAGTCCCTTGTTCGCAGTCTACAGCCTTCAACAAGGGACTTCAGCCTCTTGTCAGCTCACTGGGGAAAAAGGTAGAGAAGAGAACAGCAGAGCTAAAAAAAGTCAATATAGAATTGCTTAATACAGAGTTTGAACTTATGGAGAAAGACAAGCTCTCCTCTATGGGAGAGATATCGGCAAAACTGGCGCATGAGATCAAGAATCCTCTGGCAATTATTAATAATGCAGCGTTTTTTCTCAAGAACGCCTTTAAGAAACCGGGTTCTGAAGTATCAGAGCAAGTTGAAATCCTTTTTCAGGAAACAGACCGCATTAATAAACTTGTTACTGATCTACTCCAGTTTTCCAGAATTTCCGTAGGGGCGAACGGCCATTCGCCCCTACTTGATGTTAATGAGGTTCTTGATAACGCCGTAATGTCTTTTAAATCCGTAGGGGCAGGGCTTGCCCCTGCCCTCACAATAGAAAAAAAATACGCTATAAGACTGCCAAAAATAAAGGCAAATCAAGACCAATTAAAACAGGTGTTTTTGAATATAATTGCCAATGCCTATCAAGCTATGGGAGACAAAGGACTTCTTACAATATATACAGATGTGAAAAAAAATGTAGTGGCAACCCTTGCGGTTGCC
>JAGMBN010000054.1 GCA_023129655.1 bacterium
GCTGGCAAAGCATCTTCTTGGAGATATATCTTCTGAAGAAATCCTTAAATACATGGATCTTGCAGCAATAGGCACTATAGCGGATGTTGTCCCTCTTTTAGGGGATAATAGAATAATCGTCAAACTTGGAATCTCAAAACTCAAAACCTCGGAAAACATTGGGCTTAAGACACTGATTAAGGAATCAGGGCTAAAACAGGACAAAATATCCAGCGAGCAGGTGGCGTTTATGCTGGCTCCAAGACTTAATGCTGCAGGCAGAATGAAGAGTGCTCGGGAAAGCGTTACGCTTCTTATAACAAATTCTCAGGAAGCTGCGTCAGATAAAGCGAAGCTTCTTTGCGCAGAAAACATCAACAGACAGGAAATAGAGAAAGAGGTTCTTGCCAATGCTATTGAAATGGTAAAAGACTCAATTAATCTGGATAACGAGCACGTTATTGTCCTTGAATCAGATTCATGGCATGAAGGAGTTATTGGAATAGTAGCCTCAAGACTTGTTGATATGTTCCACAGACCTGCAATTCTTATATGCACAAATAAAGAAGAAGCAAAGGGTTCAGGAAGAAGCATATCAGGCTTTAATCTTGTTGATGCCCTGCGAGAATGTGAAGACTGCTTGATCAAATTTGGCGGACATTCTTATGCTGCAGGTTTGTCAATTAATAAAGATAATATCAAGAATTTCAGAAATAAAATCAACAGGATTGGAACAAGAGTAATAACAAAAGAACATCTCCAGCCAAAGCTGCGCATAGATTTAGCCCTCTCTCCGTCTAATATCACAAACAAGTTTTTAAATGAAATAGAGCATCTTGAACCTTATGGCATGGGAAACCCAAAACCCGTATTCGTTGCAAAAGGTCTTAAATTAGGCTTTTCTCCCAGAAAAGTTGGCGATAATCATATCAAGCTTACACTATCTCAACAAGGCAGACAATTTGAAGCTATTGGATTTAGAATGGCTGACTATATGGATAATTACAGAGACCAAAACCACATTGATATTATCTATACTCCACAGATAAATATTTGGCAGGGCAGAAAAAATTTGCAATTAAACTTAAAAGACCTGAGGTTCAGAACCTAAGCAACTCTTGCTGCCTTCCCGGAACGAATACACTGCGTACAAGCCTTTATTCGTCTTGGTTTCCCTTTGATCAGAACCTTTACAGACTGCAGATTGGGAAGCCATCTCCGCTTTGTTCTATTATTTGCATGACTAACATTATTACCAGTCATTGGCCCTTTTCCACAAACTTCACATTTTCTTGACATTCTAAAATTCCTCCTGATAGTCAGGACGAAATATAGCATATTAACTCTTTCCTTGCAATGCTTTTGTGTGGGGTGCCATTGCTATTTTGCGAAGTACGCTAAAGTTCAGCCGCGGCGGAACGCCGTCGGCTGGAGTTTCGAGCAGACGTGAGCCAGTAGTCTATGCCACGTTTCTCTTCGATCGGCATGGTGTATTCCTGCAAGACAACCCGAGCGTAATCTACGAGATTGCTTCAGGATTCCATCTTTCGCAATGACATAAAAAAGGGTACAAGATATTGTGCCACTACATTGCTGCCAAAGGCAGCCTAATTGTTTAAAAATCTTGATATAATTTCAAGATTTCTTTTACTTGCGCCTTTTTTCTCGGACACAATTCTTTTTGCAGTATCACCCATCTGTTTTGCATATTCAGGATTTAGAATCAGTTTTAATAAGCAATCCGCAAGTCCAGCCTCATCAGGTATCTGAATGGCTCCTTTGCCCTCAAGAAGCAGCTTTGCGCTCTCTGTGAAGTTATACATGTATGGACCGAAAACAACAGGTTTTCCAAGACTTGCTGGTTCAATGACATTATGACCTCCTGTAGGCACCAAACTCCCTCCAATAAATACAACGTCAGCTATAGTATATAGTTTTGATAATTCTCCAATTGTATCAAGGATTATGATCTGCTGTTTCTCCCTCTTTGTCTTAGCTAATGTTGATCTTAGAATGTAACTTATATTTTTGTTTTTCAATAATTTTGTTACTTCCTGAAAGCGTTCGGGATGTCTTGGAGCAAGTATTAGCAGAACATTGCTTGCTTTTTGGCAAATATATTGAAATGCGTCTAAGACTTTTTTTTCTTCCCCTTTGTGTGTGCTGCCTGCAATAATAACCTTATCATTCTCTTCAATGCAAAAGATTTTTATAAACTTGTTTTTTATATCTGTATTTTCTTCCTTGCTGACAAGCGCATCAAACTTTGTATTCCCAGTTACTCTGACTTTTCTTTTTTCTGCTCCTAATTCCAGGATTCTTGTTTTATCTTGTTCTGTCTGCATACAGAATACTGAGAAGTTCTTAAGGATATGTTTAAAGAAAAACTTTATTTTTTTATAATGTTTGAAAGAGTCTGGAGATATGCGACCGTTTATAAGGATACATGGGATGTTCATGTCTTGAGCAGATTTGAGGAAATTGGGCCATATTTCTGTCTCAAATGTTATAAATATATTTGGACTTATATGTTCCAGGACTTTCTTAACTGCAAACAAATAATCAAATGGGAAAAAGAATAATCCGTCAATGTTTTTTATTTTCTTTGCAAATTGATTGCCTGTAGCAGTAACCGTTGAAAGGAAAATTCTATATTTAGGAAACATTTTCCTAAATTCTTCAATAAATGGCATTGCAGCTGCTACTTCTCCCACAGAAACAGCATGTATCCAGACTGATTTGCCGGATTGAGCCGTATCTATCAATGATTGAGGCAATTTGCCGAATCGCTGTGATAAGCCCATTCTATGCTTTTTATAAAAAACAAGTTTGCATAAAAAATACGGAGCTGCAATGATAGATATAAAATACAAGAGAGTATTGTAAATGAAGTATATCATACCTTCTTAAACAATATAGCTATTCCGGCAAGCACAAGAACAACAGCGAATATTTTTCTTAGTTTTTCTCGTGAAATCTTCACGCTTAGTCTTGCGCCAAAAGGAGCGGCAGCAACTGAGCCAACAGCTATAAGAATTGCAAGCTTCAAATTCGTATCTCCTCTTGCTATATATCCAAATGCACCTGAAAGAGAATTAAAGAATACAACGAAAAGAGAGGTTCCTACACATATATTCATTGGAATATGTAAGAATATATGCATCATAGGAACCATGACCAATGCGCCCCCTATTCCAAGTAAACCGGAAGCGATTCCAGCGATTAGTCCAAGAATTGACGCTAATGATTTATTGAATCCTATGTTAAAAATGTTGGCAGTGAAAGGTTCTTTCACTCCATTATTTGTCCCTATCCACATTTTAAAACCGAATATAATCACGACAACTGTAAATATAAGTTTAATTGCATTATCAGGAATAATCTTATTAAGGTAAGACCCAAGTTGAGCGCCAATAACTCCAGTTAAAGCCATAACAATGGCCAGTTTTAAATGAACCTGTTTTTCTTTCCAATGTACAATTATCCCTGAGAAAGCCGTAAGCACAATTATACATAAACTTGTTCCGATCGCCTCTTTAATAGGCAACCGAAAGACAAACAGCAAAACAGGAACAAGAATTGAACCTCCTCCCATGCCTAGAAGACCTGATTCAATTCCTACGAATATACCTGCTAAAGGAGCCCATAAATAGTACATTTAAGGAATTATACTTTAATATTATTACTCCGTCAAACCAAGCGGCATACTTTATTCCGCTTTACAACCTAGTATAGATAAATTATAATTCATATACAAGAAAACCTGACAAATAGGGAAAGTAGAAATATTATGCGTTGGACTGAATCTTTTATAAGTACTCTGTGGCAGGCACCATCCGAGGCGGAAATTTTGTCTCATAAACTGATGCTCCGCGCCGGGCTTATTAAGAAGCTTGCTGCAGGGGTATACATCTTTATGCCCCTGGGGCTCAAAGTATTACGCAAAATAGAAAATATTGTTCGGGAAGAAATGAACGCTTCCGGAGCTTTAGAACTTTTGATGCCAATTCTTCAGCCTGAAGAGTTATGGCAGGAAAGCGGCAGATGGGAGGAGTGGAGCAATGAGATGATGTGTGTCCGTGACCATCACAAGAGACAATTCGGTCTTGGTCCGACACATGAAGAGATTGTAACGGATATTATTCGCAAAGAGATTAAATCATATAAGCAGCTGCCTGTCACATTCTATCAGATTCAGACAAAGTTCAGAGATGAAATAAGACCACGCTTTGGAATTATCAGAGCCAGGGAATTTACCATGAAAGATGCTTATAGCTTTGATAGAGATATTGATGGGTTAAATAAAAACTATAAAAAAATGCGCAGCACTTATTGCAAAATCTTTGACAAATGCGTATTGAAATATCAAATTGTTGAAGCGGAATCCGGCATTATGGGAGGAGATGTATCTCACGAATTTATGGCTTTAGCTGATTCAGGAGAAGATGTCATTGTTCTTTGTCCCTCCTGTGGATATAGCGCAAGTATGGAGAAAGCAGAAGTCTTAAATATAAAACAGAAGACCATAGATAAATGTCCAAAATGCGCCGGTTGTATAGAAATCAGGAAAGGCATAGAACTCGGGCATATATTTAAACTTGGCGATAAATACAGTAAATCTATGGGAGCAAAATTTCTTGATAAAGATGGCAGAGAGAAATCAATCATAATGGGGTGCTACGGAATTGGGATTTCAAGAATCATTGCGGCTGTTATAGAACAAAATAACGACGAAAATGGAATAATATGGCCAGAATCAATAGCTCCATATCAAGTAGAAATTTTGCCTTTAAATGTTAATGACAACAAGACAATGCAGATAGCAGAAAACCTGTATGAAAAATTTCTATCGAAAAGAATAGAGGTTATTATTGATGACAGAAATGAACGGCCGGGAATAAAATTCAAGGATGCGGATTTAATTGGCATACCAATCAGAATCACAATCAGTTCCCAAAAAGCAAAAGACAATATTGTGGAAATCCATAAAAGAGACACAGAAGAAAATAAACTAGTTGATATAGATGAGCTGCAGCAATTCCGCAACTAAAATAATTTTTCCCAAATTCCTATTTAGTCCAGCAAATACAGGATTAAAAATTATTAATTTTCTCTAAAGTGGTTTTTATTATTCTATCCAGATTGTCAACATGAAGCTTCCATGTGTAATTATTTTTTACAAATTCTCTTGCCTTTTTTCCAATGTGGGAAGCGTTAAGAGGATTCTTAGCAAGATCAAGAATTGCCTCTGCTGTTTTGGATGGCTCTTCAGCAGGTGTTATAAAACCTGTTTCCCCATTGATAACAATCTCGGGAAGAGGATCATAAGAAACAGTGATAACAGGAAGTCCTGACGCCATATATTCAAATATCTTGAGAGGTGACCAGAAGAATCCGAAATCTTTTAACGGCTTGTAATATGCTGCATTGTACGGCGCAATGCCTACATCGGATATTGCCATGAAGTACGGCATCATTTCATACTTTTGTTCGCCGACAAAAATTACATACTGACTCAAATCAAGAGACGCAATCTTAGCTTTCACTTCATCCAAACACTCTCCTCCGCCAACAAAAAGAAACTGCACATTCTTATCTTTACTAATTACAGTCTTTACAATTTCAGGAAGGTCAAGCGCGCCATGCCACTTTCTAAATGTGCCTGCAAACACTACTGTAAACTTGTTCCCCAAATTGTATGTTTTTCTAAGACTATCTGCTTTTTCCGTGTTTATCAGTTCAGGTCTGAACATATCTGTGTTTGCTGCCCACCTAACCTGCTCTGTTTTCAGGCGCGCGTGCTCAGGAACAACTGTAAGCGAAGTAGCTATAACCTTTTTTGCCTGAGCGAATTGAACATTTCTCCATGACCTGAGCATATTAACAATCGCTCTACTGGTGATGTTATATCTCCATATAAGCTCTTCAGTATGAGGGCTGTTTACTTCAAGTATAAGTGGGATTTTCTTAAGCTTTGAATATATAGTTCCTACTCCGCCAAATGTAACATATCTTTCAATAATTATATCAAACTTTCTCATCAGTAGTTTCGGAAGTAGTTTAAGCCCTGCAATAGGGAGAATCTTATTTAAATATTGCATGTTGGGGCGAAGGAGTTTTACCCCTTTTAAGTATTCAGAATGAGCCAGTGTTCCTTGCTTTTGCGAGATTAGAGTTACATTATATCCAAGTCTGGATAGATTTGAAGCGACCTCCCAAACATGCACTGAACCTCCATTATTCCCGGGCACAGTCTCTCCTGTTATGTATAATACCCTGATGCTCATATTAATCTGTGCTCCTTAAAACTGAAATAGCCTTCGGTTCCTATAATAATATGATCCAGCACATTAACATCCACAGTGCCAAGCGCTTTGATCAATACCTGCGTTATGTTCTTATCCTCCTCTGAGGCTGTAAGACTTCCTCCCGGATGGTTATGCGCAAGAATAACAGAGACAGCTTTGTTTTTTAACGCATACTCCACTACTTTACGAGGATAAACCACAGCTTTATTTACAGTGCCAACGTGTATCGTCTCTGCTTTAACGGGTCTGTTGGCTGTGTTAAGGAAAATAACTTTAAATATCTCATCCTTAGCTCCTCTTAATGAAGCTTGCAAGTAATTATAAACTGCTTTTGGGGAAGATATCACATTCTCTTGTTCCAGAAGCGACTCCAATAAGTATAAGGAAACAACATCCTTTAATAGGTTGATGAGCATACCTGCATTTGCGCCTATTCCATTTATTTTTTTTAATTCTTCTATTTCTGCGTCAAGAACATTTCTAATGCTTTTGAACTTTTTAAGCAACGCTTTGGCAACAGGCTTTGTATCCTTGCGAGGTATTGCGTAGGTGAGCATTAACTCAAGAATTTCATAGTCATGCCAATTATTCAATCCGCTCTTTTGATATTTTTGCCTGATTCTCTGTCTATGGTTCAGATAATCAGGTTTTATAACTTGTTTTCTACTGCTTTGCATACTTCCTCAACAGTTACCGCATCCATACAATAGTGTTTATCCTGCCTGCAAACAGGTTTCTTACATCCCACACAAAAGGCGTCTTTTTTCTGTATAACAATATGTTTCTCTCCATACGGCCGCCATATTCCTGGGTCACCTGGCCCAAATAAGGCAATAACAGGAGTATTAACCGCAGAAGCAATATGAGTTGCGCAGGTATCAACACTTACAAGAAGGTCTGCCCTTCTCAGAAGTTCTGTATATTGGCCAAGGTTCATTCTGCAATTTGAAATTACAGGCTTGACGCGCATATTACTCTCTATTTCTTTTATTAGATCAGCATCATCAGGTCCTCCCGATACGCACACTTTTACTTTAAGTTTTTCTATTATAAAATCCCCAACCTGTGCAAACCTATCCGATTTCCATTGATATGATGTATTGCTTCCGGGGTGTATGCACACAAGAGTATCTGTTTTTGCTACATTGCGCTCTTTCAGAAAACTTTCACACCATTTCTGATTTTTATGTGATTCTCTAATATGAGGTCTACGGTCTTTAGCACGGAATCCTGCCATTTCTATGAGTTTCAGCCAGCTGTCCACTTCATGAGATACTTCTGCTGCAGGATATTTCCACATGGGTCTGTTCCAGTAAAGAGGCGCTTTCACTTTATCTGTTAACAAGAATCCTCTATGGCGGTAATTATAGCCTATACGTTTCTTTGCCCCAGACCAAAATGCTATAAGGTTGCTCGTAAGCCTTGTATCCAAAACTATCGCAAGGTCATAGCCCTGAATCGGCAGGCTCTTAGCAAATCTCCATATTAAAAACAAGTTTTTTCCATTTCCCCCACAGTCAAAATACGCAATATAATCAGCAAGCTCCTGCTCTTCAACAATTGATTTGAGATCAGTAGGGGCAACCAAAGTTATATGCGCGTCAGGTAGATTCTCTCTGACTGTTCTTATTGCAGGGAACGTTACAACTGTATCCCCTATGCGTAAGAGATCTAGTATTAAGATATTTTTTAACTCTAAGATATTCATAGTTGAAGTTAGAATATTAGGTATTGATTCATAACTACCTATCCCTCCAGCATTTGATATATGCTCTCTGCTGCTCTTTTACTTGCGCCCAGGCTTCCAAGCTGTTCTGTTATTTTGGATAATCTATTTTTTATATCTCTTGTTTTTTCATTGCTGTCTAC
>JAGMBN010000055.1 GCA_023129655.1 bacterium
ATAATAGTTCTCAACCTGATAGTCCTTCCACTTCGGACGTGAACTAAAAGTACTTACCCCAAAATGAACCATCATTGGCAGAACAACGGCGATTCCAAATCCTAATGCGATTTTCTTTGCAATCATTTTTCACTTCCTCCTTTTTAAATTTTCCTGATTTTATTCTAACATAGTTCTACTCATTTTGATTTTTATCTTTTCTTATCACCCCCTTTATCATCTCTATCAAACCGTCCTTTTTCCAAAAAGCAAATTACCTGTTTAATAACATCAGGACTATTCATGATAAATGAGTGAGTATGCCGCACGATCAGGAAGTCTGTCATGCCTTCAATTTTTGAGCTGGCCACTGACACCGTTCCATCATCTTCGCCAGGAATCAGGCGGCTGCATAGCGGATTGATGCTTCTGTTGCCAATAATAATACCAAGCTCAAAGTTTGCAGGGCCTATTGTATTCGGAATACTGGATGATTTTGTTCCGAGCTGTTTTCCTGACGGACCTGCAATTTTGAAAAAAATGTTCTTTTCAAAATTATCCACCAACTCGCTTCCTTTATTTGGCGGACTGAGCATTACAACACGACCGATATTTTTTATTTGATTCTCTTTTAGATAACAGCGAAGTATTATCCCTCCTAATGAATGCGTTACAAAATGAATCTTCTTTTTCTCATCAGGACACAGACTGCGAATCATATTCCCGAGATATCCAGACAGACGTTCTATAGGGTATTTTCTGGAAGGATAGTCCAGATTAACAACACTAAATCCACGCTTTGCCAGTTTTCTCTCCAGCAGCCACATAGACTTGCTCGTGCGCCCTAATCCATGAAGCAGAACTACATAGTCTCCCGATGGTTTTTCCGTATTAAACGCCATAGGCATACACTGGCTTAAAGAAACAAATACAAAGATTACCAATAAAAATATTATTTTACGCAATTTAACCTCTCTCTTATTTCAGTCAGACACCCAATAATCTCATTCTTCCTACTATTGGAAATATGTTTTATCAATGAATTTGTTTTTTCAATATGTAATGGCCAGATTTTTTCTATTAATTTCCTGCCTTTTTTAGTTATCTTTATTCTTTTTAATCTCCTATCTTTGATATCAGGTATTCTCTTAACCAGTTTATCATTCTCCAGTCTGTCAATAAGTCCTGTTATATTAGCTCCGGATACAATAAGTTTTTCCGATATTTCTACCTGAGACACACCCTCTTCCCTGCCCAGATGTTCAATGAGAACAAGTGCGTTGAATTTTGCAGGTGTAAGCTTGAATTTTTTGTAGAACTCTGAAAATTCCTTTGTAAGCAAAAGATATGTTCTGGCTACATTGTAGACAAACTCCTCGTTTTTATTGATTTGCTCTGGATTAAAGCCCATCTCCTTAAATACATTCATTTCGTTTATCCCTTAATTATTAATATATTAATTATATGCATACTAACAAATCCTGTCAAGAGAAAAAATTTACTAAGATTTACTACTGAAACACTAATCTCTGTTTTGGATAGAGTTTAATGCTGCATCTATCGTGTGTAGGGAAAGAATTAAATACTCAATACGTGAAGCGCCGAATTCATCCAGACGCTCTGCGCAATCCTTGAGGATATCCGCAGAAGTTTTTCCAAAATCTTCTACATGCAAACTATTAATCACATCTCTTAGCAATATCACTGCGCGCTGCAAGTCATTTTCCGCCAAAGCCTCTGCGCAGTCATCAAACACTGTCATAAAATCCCCTATGTCCATATGAAGTTTTTTTATCTTCTTCTTAAATGAAAGCATGGCTTGTGAGGCAGCAGTTCCTATTTCTGAACGTGGCTGACGCCAAAGCCGAACAAGGTAGTGCTCATTTCCAACAATACGCGCCAGAGCAAGAGCCAGCTCCATTCTATTACATTCATCCTGTAATGTCTGTAGGAGAGTTAATAGCTCACCAGTTGCTTCGGTTGCTCTTAATGTTCCTAAAGCTGAAGCGTAAGCTATACGTAGACTGCAATCTGGTTCATTTCTGAAGCGCTCAAGCAGCAAATGGATAGCTTGAGCATCGCCAAGAGTCGCCAGTGCCCTGGCGCTACGAGCTTGAAGCAATGGATATCCCGATACTAAAGTCTTACGAAGCGGCTTAATTGCCATCTTATCTCCGATTCTGCCAAGCGCCCAGGCAACAGCAATGCTGAGATCAGAGTTGTCGCCACTAAGCACTTGAATCAAAGCCTTGACCAGTCTATCATCTGGACGCGTTCGGGAAATTGAAATAATGGCTTCATAGCGGACATTGAAGCTGGGATCAGAGAGAGCTAGGAGAAGTTCGTCAATATTTAACGGGCTCTTTGCCTCGCCGAGATGTTCAGTCATTGATACCCTGGTATCTTCATCCTTGGCTAGACTGAATCTTATCAATGATTCGACTGCTACGAATGGATTTCCACGAAGAAACATACTCGCAAATTTTCCTGTCGGCATATCACTATCAACTCGCACATGTCTGATTAAGACTATTCCAACAATAAATAATATCAGACTCGCAACAAAAATTGGTGTATAAGGATCAAGCGTTAGATTGAAGAACGTACCTGTTATTCCTTTGCAGTAATCCAAAGATTGTCCTGCAATCAGTTGACTACAGCCGCCTACTAATCCAATCCATGCAGAGTATATCGCCATATACTCTGTCTTTTTCTTGGCCGGAACAATACTAACGTACAGTAGACGATTATCACCGATTAACAAGCCCATACTAGCTAATCCAGCGAGAACCGCTATGCTCATAGCCAGAGTATTGCTCCAAACACTATGTCTTGGAATCAACAACCAGCAGATAGGAAGCAAAACCATCAAGTACAGACCTGAAAGCATTACTGGCTTACTTCCGTAACGATCAGCAGACCAACCCCATAAATAACCTGAGAGAAGACCCCCTACTAGAGTACCAACCTGCAGTAGCACCACATTGCTTGAACTAAGCCCTACCTGTTCTTTCATAAAGAGAGGAATAAAGGATAACAACCCTACAGAAACCAGTGTTATTGCTCCTATGCCTCCAATATAAAAAAGAAAGTTCCTGTCTTGCAACACACTCGTCATTTTTTTGAAATGCGCTGTTTTGACAGTAGTCTCACGAACTGATGTCCCCCCGGGAATAAAGAATGCGCACCATACTGAAATCAGACCAAAAATTACACCTGTAGCGATCAGTATCATGAATCTGCTCAAACCCAGAGAGAGTCCTACCACATAACTGGAAACTGCAATAGCCAGAGAGCCGACCAGAGTAGCAAATATGTTGTTTATAGCTGCATATTTACCACGAATTGAATCGGGTATCACCTCTTGAAACCATGGATAATACGCTGTCATCCCGATCGCCCGGCAGATAGCAAAAACCAACAGAATTCCAGCTACATAAATGAAGGTTGCATGAGACCCAAATCGCGACAAAATCCAAGGCGTTAAAAGCAAAAAGGCTGCTACAAATTTTCTCAGTCCCCAGAAAATGATAAATATGCGCTTAAAACCCACATGCGCAATTGTTGGAGCAATGAATAAAGCTAAAACACCGCAAAGGGGGATCAGAGAAAGAATAAAGCCTATCTGGGTCTTGGGTAAGCCAAGTTCATCTAGGAATAGAATAAATACTGAGCCAAAGACAGTAAGGTAACAAAAGGCAGCATTTGTTCCACCGTAGGCAATACTCCACGGCAATCGGCGAATCTTTTCTGTGTTGGTTAATTTTGCGTGCATTTTCAGACAGGCTTTAATCCGGTATTCTCTCTTATCTGCTTTTCAAGTTTATCTCTAAGATCAGTCTTTTCTACTAGATATCTGATTGCGCCTTCACGGCCTTGAGATATTTTCTCCTCATTATAAGAGAACCATGCTCCGGCTTTTTCAATCAGTTTATGCTCAATCGCCATATCAAGAATTCCTGCTTCTTTGGAAATACCCTGATTATACATAACGTCAAATTCCGCCTGTCTGAATGGAGGAGCAACCTTATTTTTAACCACTTTTACCCTCACTCTGTTTCCTACTGCTTCCTCGCCTTTCTTAATTGTTGCTATCCTGCGAATATCCAGTCTTACGGACGCATAGAATTTAAGAGCATTTCCACCCGTAGTAGTCTCGGGACTGCCGAAAAAAACTCCTATTTTGTGCCGTATTTGATTAATGAATATAACCGATGTTTTTGATTTGCTTATAACAGCAGTTAGTTTTCTCAAAGCCTGTGACATAAGCCGTGCCTGAAGCCCCATATGCGAATCTCCCATATCTCCTTCAATCTCTGCGCGCGGAACCATGGCAGCTACTGAATCTATGATTATTACATCTATAGCATTGCTTCTGACAAGTGTTTCCGTAATGTCCAATGCCTGTTCACCGCAATCAGGCTGTGAGATTAATAGGCTGTCTAAATCAACTCCCAGAACCTTGGAATACTTTGGATCCAGAGCGTGTTCCACGTCTATGAACGCTGCCATGCCGCCAGCCTTTTGCGCGTTGGCAACAATATGCAGAGCCAGCGTTGTTTTCCCTGATGACTCAGGTCCGTATATCTCCGCTATTCTCCCACGCGGTATGCCTCCCACACCAAGCGCTGTGTCCAAAGCTATTGAGCCTGTTGGTATTACATCAATATCAATAGCAGCAGATTCTTCTCCTAATCTCATTATAGATCCTTTTCCATACGATTTTTCTATCTGTGACATTGCAATTTCAAGTGCACCATCCTTTTCTTGGGATTTTTTCTCAGCCATAGGTATTCTCTCCTTAAAATTAGTATTTTATTCTATTGTTTATTATCACATTTTAGGAAAATTAGAAAGATTTTATTTGCGCCAAAATAGAAATGCCTGCTGAATTGTGTTCTTATGTCAATTCTTTTATGATATGTTTTGCAAGACGCTCATCAATCTCTTTATGTCGAGGAACAGGTTGCTTCTTGCCTGTGATGGGATTTATGTATAGATCATGACGGCTACCATGTCTGAGCAGAGTACATCCATTAGATGATATTATCTTTAACAAATCTTTTCTCTTCATACCGATAGCGCAAGCTCTTTTACTTCATGCTGCTTGGGAACATCATCCATTGTCATCAGGACATAAGCATCCTTCAAGTTTTCTTCGAGCTCTTTCAAAGATTCTCCTTGTGTCATAATTTCGGGATGTTCAAGAAGCTTGCCTACCCAGAATTTATCGCCTTTCCAATAAATCATACTCATTTTCGTTTCCATATATCACCTCGTTTTTTACATTATTATTACGCTATCATATACATGGATAGATATCAATAATTTATTCTCGTGTGAGAAAAAATCCTCTCCTTTCGTCATTCTAATAAAAAAGTCTTTCTTATTCCTGATTTTAGCTGGAATGTTAATAGCAATAAAGCTTTGGACGGCATTCATCTGAGTTCAAGCATCATTAGCTTGCCCAGTTCATAATAACTTTAACGGATTGACCCGAACGCATAACTTCAAATGCCTGTTTAAATTCGCTATAGTGGAAAATATCTGGGGCAATTTATCTCCCCCAGATTTCTTTATTGACTCTATGACTAATTCGTGGCCTTTAATAGCACCATCTTTTTTAAGCTGTGACAATCCTTCCGAAATATACTTTTCTATTTTTTCTAAAGGCATAAATTCCTCACCCTCTTTACTTCCCTTTCTATCGTTTCCGGAAATATATGAAGTGCCTGTTCCAATTGCCACATAGTCTATCCCCTACAGGACATAAGAGGAGCATTACAGTTTTTAGTTAAAATTATATCGTCCACTGGTATAGTGAAAATAGGATAATTTGTTATGCCAATCTGGGCTAACATTCTGTGTGGGAAATCGGATATAGACCAATGATTGGGATCAATCTTACCTCCGAATTTATCAAATATTTTTTTTACAAACACAGTATAAGCTTTATCAGCGCATGTTGCGGCTGTCTTTTCCAACGAAATCTCTTTTGCGCTTGCCCATGAGCCATCAGGTAATTCCACCACTGTGCCGTAGCTTGGATCCACAAATGACCATTTACCTTCTACATAAACTTCTGCTGTCATATGCGCGTGAATTCCATCTTTGTGAAAAAGACAACACATTCTTGCAGGACATCCGGCAATTTGGGCAAGCGTGACAAAAATTCTGGCTTTCTCATTGCACCAGCCCCAGCCGCTGAGAATTAACTCTTCTTCTGATAATGCCCGGTCACCAGGTGTATCGCCTTTAACAAATTTAGCGTGCTTAATATTCATTGCCACCCATTGTAGTATTTTAAAAATATTCTCTTTTGAAGGTTTGCGAGCTTTACCGCATATTTCAAATAATATCTTTTCCATTTTTGGCCTGCTGCCTTTATAGTATTTTACTTTAAGAGAAGTGTATTCTTCGTAAAGATACTTAGCAGTTTCCGGAGCTAATCTTATTTGAGAAAATGTGTGATATCTGTCAATACCCCTGACAGGTACATTGGCAGTTAATTTGTCTTCCTTTTCACCAAATCCCCGAGCAAGAAAGCGTACCAGATCCATTTGTTTCTATTCTCCTCTCTAAATGTTCTTATAGTTTTACTCACCCACTATGAAAATATTCTCTCTGTTGGGAATTACATGGAACTCCTTACTCTCATCATTGAGAGAAACACACAATGTGAAACCAATCTCTGAACTAATCCTTAGCCTGGCTGTTCCTTTACGATCTTCCCTGCTTTGACAGTACAGAGAAACAAGCTTATTTTTAAAATTCAAGTTCTTAATCCCATGCTCTTGACAAAGGTTTATCCGCCAATACAATTTATTCTCTGGGACATTTATGGTTATTCCAATTATATTCTCTATCAACATAGCAATAGTACCAAGCCCACCCCAGCCCACAAAGTCTTTTCGGACATAAAGATCGCGTCTTTTCCCGTGGCTTTTGGCCGGTTCTTTTAGATCGGGGGCATAACATTCCCAGATTGTGGCCGGTGAAAATTCATCAAATACCATCCGCATATTAGCGATATGGTTTTGAGCTATCTCTGCGGCCAAATCATCAAAACCGTATGACACAAGCCCACGCACAATCATATAATTAGTAGGCGGCCATACACCCCCAACCCAGTAACCGCCATCTTCCCGGTAATTAGGATCTGAATAGGCTAAGGTGGGAACCATATGCAGACGCATAAACTTGGTTTTGTCTTTAAGATGCTTAACCATTGCTTTTGCCCTTTGTTCAGGAGCAACTTTGCTGATCAATGGCCAGTATCCAGCCACTGTCATACAAGAGACAACATTCTCCTCCCCTAGAAAAACATCATAGTAGAAAGATGTCCTCTCATTCCACATCCAACGGTTTACGATGTCTGATATCTGGTTATATTCCTGATTAAATCTGTCAGCCATATCTCCCAGACCTAGATTTTTTGCTATCATAGCTAGGTACATAGATGAGAGGGACTGCTGGCAGGTAAGGTCAATCCACCCGATCTCGCCTCCAGTTGTGCTCTCCTGATAAGCCCGGGGAGAGTTGTCCATGCCTGTTGAACCTGTTCCTTCAAACCAGTATATTCCGTTTTCTCGCCTGCGGTTTCTCTTTATCCAATCGAAATATCTAACAAGTATGGGAAATATCCTTTTCAGACGGCTTGAATCTCCGGTATAAACAAAATATTCCCATTCTACCCAAGCATACAAGGGAGGGTTTATTTTTTTACCATAGGTGTCCTCATGTGTGTCAATTTGATGTGCCAGGCTGATGTACCCATCTCCACGTTGGGTATCATAGAAATTGTCCAGTGACTCTATGCCTGGAAAAACTTCTGGTGCGTATTTTGTAAACAGTGTCATGAAACATGTGTCCCATTGAAAAACGGTTTTGGGAACATCAGTACATCCTTCACCCATATAGTATGGCGAAGGCAGTCCTTCATAATACCGTATATGTTTAAACGCACACTCCCAAGCAAAATAATAAAGTTCAATCCACGGTTCCTTCCCTTCAATGAAAGGTGCTGGGACAGCCAATTTACTATACGGTACGCTTTGGGATCTCATTGTTTTCTTCTCTTTCAATTACTTTAGCCCCCTAGCTTATTCATTAAGATTTACCTCTAGTAAATGGGAAAACATATCCATACACCATTCAGG
>JAGMBN010000056.1 GCA_023129655.1 bacterium
GAAGATTGCTCTCATATGTTCTACAGGCGCATTTTTTATTAATAATTCACTATGCGTAGCCGCAGCAAGCCCTATAAAGCTGCCTGCTTCAATGTGGTCTGAGGATATTTGATACTCTCCACCATTTAATCGCTTCACTCCTTCTATAATCAAGATATTACTGCCTATGCCGGATATTTTTGCGCCGAGAGAATTAAGGAACTTACACAAACCCTGCACATGAGGCTCTGAAGCTGCATTAACTATAGTAGTCTTTCCTTTGGCAACCACAGCTGCCATTATTGTGTTTTCCGTTGCCATAACACTTGCCTCATCCAGAAAAATATCCGCACCATGAAAACCAGTTCCAATTTCCAGTTTATAATTATCTCCAACACTAATGCGAGCGCCTAAAGCCTCCAGAGCAAGCAGATGTGTATCAATTCTGCGCCGTCCTATTCTATCTCCTCCTGGCTTTGGCAATTTTACTTTGCCGCATCTTACCAAAATAGGAGCCGCAAACAGGAATGAGCCTCTTATCCGAGAACATAGCTCAGGATTCAGCTCCATCTTTTTTACACACAATGCCTTAATTAAATATTCATGATCTCCCGATTTTTTAACATCTACTCCAATGTCTTTCATAATTTCAATCATGGTTCGAACATCACCAATATCCGGCACATTCTTAAGCCTGACAGTCTCCTCTGTTAGAAGACACGCTGCCAGTATTGCTAATGCCTCATTCTTATTCCCAGTAGGAGATATTTCTCCTTTTAGCTGTCTTCCTCCTCGTATAATTAGCCTTTCCTGCATCTCTCTTTCCTCTCATTTCTATTGCTCGCCCAGAACCAGAGCAATCTCGGTTCTAGTCTCCCTAATTTTAACACAAGAGATTTTCTTATGCCAGCCAATTTGAAAGATTTTATTTCAATGAGTTTGCAACCCCTAAAGCGCTAAAGAGAGCTTTTGCCTTATCCAATGTTTCCTGATATTCGCTTTCAGGATCAGAATCAGCAACAATCCCTCCTCCTACTTGAAAACGAACTTCATTCTTTTTGGCAACTAATGTGCGGATCAGTATATTTAAATCCATTTCACCGGAAAAACTCAAGTATCCAAGAGAGCCTGTATATATTCCCCTTCTTGTTGGCTCAAGCTCCTCAATTATTTCCATAGCCCTGATCTTTGGCGCACCGGTAATAGATCCTCCTGGAAAACATGCCTTTAACAGATCAATCCTGTCCTTTTCTTTACTCAATCTGCCTCTAACAGTAGATGTTGTCTGAAACACTGTGGAATATTTCTCAATATCTCTTCTGCTTTCCAGATATATAGAGCCGTATTCACATACCCGGCCTATATCATTTCTCTCAAGATCAACAATCATCATAAGCTCCGCCTTGTCCTTCTCGCTCTTTAACAAATCATTTTTCAATCTCTCATCCTCTTTCTTTGTTTTTCCTCTTGGTCTGGTTCCTTTCATTGGTCTTGTTCTGACAACACCATCCTTCAAATAAAGAAATCTTTCAGGGGAGGCGCTTATAATGGATTCTTCTCCAAAATTCAGAAACCCTGCAAAAGGCGCAGGATTTATTTTAGTAAGAGACTTATACAACTCGAAACTGTCTATACATAAATCACATGTGAATCGCTGGGATAAATTTACCTGATATATATCGCCTGCAACAATATACTCCTTTATCCTGTCTACAGTGTTTAGATAAGAAGCTTTTGTAAAATTGGAAAGAATATCTCTTCCATTAATAATAGAAGGAGAAACAATGGAGTTATTGAACTTTTTGCCTTTTAATGCCCTTAACCTGCCTAAAACCAGTTTTAACCTTTCTTCTGCTCTCTTCTCTCCTTTAAGACCTTTCTCAGGAAAGCCTGTTGATACTACATAAAACTTGTTTTGGCTATAACTATAAGCAATTACCAAATCATAAAAAGCCAGACAACAGTCAAGATCATACGAGAAATATCCCACACATCCTCCGCAGAAAGGCACTGGGAAAATATTATTTTCAATTTGATAACCAGACAATATTCTTCTTATAACTTCTAATACATCTGCGTTTTTCAATACATCTGACGAGTTTCTATATGTAACCTTAACATCCGATCCCTTTGACATTACCAACAGGAAAGGATCTCCTCCTATAAAAGCGTATTCGCCAAGCCCATATTCATACGTTCCACTATCCAGAATAAACGAATAAGCAGACGTTCTAAATATCTCATATACTTGAATAGGAGAAAAATCTAATTTTATCTCTTCAATTAAGGGGATCACAAGTTAGCTCACTCCGTTCGCAACTTAATAGGGCAGGGGCAAGCCCTGCCCCTACACTTCCCGATTTCCACATTGTAGGGGCGAGGCTTGCCCTCGCCCGTTCCCAGATTAAATTTTTTGTCATTGGGACTTTGGATTTTATTTGTCATTTGAGCTTTGACATTTGTCATTGAAATTCCTATACATAAATGTAGGGGTCGGATTTATCCGACCCGAAACAACTCTAAGAATAGCAAATCAAAAAAATTAATACTAGATGTCAGGCATAAAATTTTTGACTTCAGTAGCTTTTTCACAATATAATAAAATTATGAGCCAACTATTTTTCATCTAATTTCTTGCAAAACTGGACAAATGACCACGCTAAGCTCATTGGCAGAATCATTTTTGCCGGAATTCTTACACTTCCGTTAAAAAAATACAGAAATATCATTAAAGAAGCAGAAGATTCCAAACTTTTCAGACAAATACCGGTAACTATCAAATCCCTGAATGAATCCCACCATACATGGGAAGATGAAAAAAACAAATCTTCTGTGATAATTGCTAAGATAGAAAAAATTGGAAACAGTTTCGCTATCAGATATACTTGTGAGGGTTTTAACAAAAAATATCTAATTGATGAGCTCTTTTGGGAAAGATCATGCGTAGATAGCAGTATTAGATCCATGCTGTTTCGCATTAGGCGCATAAGTTCAAGAAATGAACTTACTCATAGAATAATAAAAGGACTGATCAAACATCAGAAGAAGTTTCTGAATACGGATAACCCTGTTCATTTAACACCATTCAGCCAGGTTCAGCTTGCTTATTGGATCAATCAAGGACAGAAAGATTCTGGCTTCTGCAGCACATGGGTTTCCAGACTTGTAAATAAACTCTCGGTAATTACACCTTCGGGTGAGGAGAGAATGCTAAAATCGTTCTTTCCAACACAGAAGGACACAAATAAGAGACTTATAAAACAGATACTTGACCGGGAGAATGAAGATATACAGTCAGGCAAACTAAAAACCCCTTATACGGACAATGAACTGAGAAAAATAATGGAACAGCAATCTTCCATTTCCAGATCGTCAGTGAACTGTTATCGGAAAGACATGGGAATCCCTCCTGCAAAGAGAAGATTGTCCGGGTATAAATATCCGCCGTTTTCTGCTAACTTTTCGCAGTATTATTCTTTAACCAAGAAATCCATTCAGCAGAATTGTCCAACAGTCTCCGGAGTTTATGAGTTTTGCGTTAAGAATAATAATGGAATAGAATACACGCATGGCGCTATAAACGTTTTCTATATTGGCAGCGCTGCTAACATAAGAAAAAGGCTGAACAACCACTTAAGCCGAGGGAATAAAAACGGCAGTATTAAAAAACACCTTGAAGCTCACCAGTGCCTTTTTAGATGTATTGAATTCCCACATGCATGGAAAGAGAAAGAGAAGAAATTACTGGAACTATTTTTCTCTACTTACGGCAGCTTGCCCATTAGTAATAAAATGAGAGGACAATCAGCAAAGGGTAAAATTTGATTTTTTTGAACTAGCGTGATAGCATTTGTTATGGAATTTATTTTCACAGTATTGTTTAGGACATATTATGGGGAAAATGCCTAAAATTCTAATTGTTGACGATGTAGAGGATAAAGTAGAAATTTTATCCCGGCAGTTGAAACAAGAAGGATATGAAATACTTAAAGCCTATAATGGAGAAGACGCGATAGAAATTGTCAGGAAACAAAAATTAGATCTTATTCTTATGGACATAAGTATGCCCCAGATGGATGGGTTTAAGGTTACCATGATTATAAAAGAAGAAAATAAAACTATATTTCTTCCCATAATTATTGTTACCGCAAGCAAAGACGATACCGAGAGTATAGTAATGGGCTTGGAATCAGGGGCGGATGACTATATAAGTCTGCCCTGTAAAAGAGAAGAGATTTTGGCGCGGGTTAAGGCAATGCTTCGCACCAAACAACTTCATGATGAGTTATCTCAAAAAAATATTGAACTTAAAAAAACACATGATTCGTTAAAATTGGCAGAAGAGAACCTTAATAAAAAAGTAAAAGAACTGGGAAAAGAAAAGGCTAAATTAGAAAAGATGAACAATTTTATGATAGGACGGGAGTTGAAGATGGTTGAATTAAAACAGGAAATAAACTCCCTCCTTGAAAAATCAGGGAAGCCGAAGAAGTATGAGGGGCTGGGGAAGACTGGAAAATAGATAATCAAACAAGGAGAAGTATTATGGGATTTGGAGAATTAAAGATTAGCGAGATTGATAAATCAGAGCGAAAGAAATTGGGGGTTGATATACCTGTAACATTGTTCAGATTAATTCGTTTAATCGGTATGGGAAAGCTTTTGGGAGACAGTTCCGGAGCAGCTCTGTATACAGTAGGAAAAACTGTAGGTGAAACGCTTGGAGTGAAAACGGCAGAGGAGCTTTTAAAGCTTGTAGAAGATTTAAAAATAGGTATTCCTAAAGTTGTAGAGATGTCTGATAAGAGGATTATTGTAGATGTGTTTGAATGTGTAACTTGTTCCGGCATACCTAACATAGGAGAGGTGGTTTGTCATTTTGAAGCAGGTCTTATTGCAGGGGCATTAGGTAAGATTTTAGGCAAAGGCACTAAAACCACTGAGACAAAATGCTGGGGCAAAGGGGATAAAGTGTGTGAATTTGAAACGCTTCTTTTCTAAAAATATTGTTGAATTAACTCACCCTGACCCTCTCTTGGAAAGAGAGGGAAGATGCTCTCCCTTCTCTTTGAAGAGAAGGGGTAGGGGATGAGTTAGAAGGAAGAAGAAAATGCCAGCTAAAAACAGGATTGATGAGTTATCCAGAGAACTGGAAGCTCTAAAAGAAGTATCAAAGGCGAAAGAAGGTTTATTTTTAGCTAGTGTCAAAGAAGGAGAAACCCTTTTCCGGCAATTATTCAGCGCTCTTGAGAAACAGCGAGAATCTGAGAAGAAATTGCGCGCTGTTAATCAACAGTTGAGAGCAAGCGAACAACAACTCAGAGCTGCCAATCAGCAATTAGCGGCAAAAGAACAGGCTCTGCGAGTCTCACAAGAGAAACTAAAAACAAAAATGAGTGATTTGGAGCGATTTAATAAACTCATGGTTGGTCGGGAACTGAAGATGGTGGAATTGAAAAAACGGATAAAAGAGCTGGAAGAGAACCAGATATAAAAAACGATGAAGAAGATCATTGAGGTGAATACAGGAGAGGTCAAAGCTTGCAGGGAAGAGACGATCTTAAAATCAAGTGCTATAGGTTCGTGTGTTGTTATCACTGCCTGTGATTCAAAGAGAAAGGTGGGCGCCATGGCGCACGTTATGCTTCCGGGAAGATCACCAAAAGAAGCCTCTCTCAACAGAACGAGATATGCTGCTGATGCCATAGATGCCATGATAAAGGAGCTGATATCTCTAAAAGTAAATAAAGATAATATTGAGGTATGTTTGGTTGGCGGCGCAAATGTGCTCAAAAGGAGTGATGATACTATTGGGAAAGATAACATCGAGTCGGTTCTTGAACTCTTGAGAAAAAATCGACTAAAAATAAGAGCTAAAGCTGTAGGAGGCACTGTGAGAAGAAGCGTTTCTCTTGATGTTGAAAGAGGAAGTGTGTCTTATACTGAGGCAGATGAAAGCGAAAAATTATTATAAAAAGCGGCAGAGAATAACGGAAAGAATAACTGAGGATGAAAAAGAAAGCAAGAAAATCAATTAAAAGTTCAGAGCATAAGAAGACACAGAAAGAAATAGAAATAGCCAGAAAGTATATTGATGACATCATCAATCTGAATCCCTACAGCATTCAAATATGCGATAAAGACGGATATCATATTAGGGCAAATCAAGCATTTATGGATCTTTTTAAGACGTTCCCTCCTCCTGAATGGTCTATATTAAATGACCCAATCCTTAAAAAAGCCGGACATCAGGAACTAATCCACAAAGTAAAATCGGGGAAAGTAGTAGAATTGCCTGAAACCTGGTACAACCCGCATGATCTTAGCCCAAAACTTCCGGATAAACGTGTATGCCTTAGCTCTGTGATCTTTTCAATATTAAATCCGGACGAAGAGGTTGAAAACATTGTAATTATGCATAACGATATAACTGAGCTTAAGAAAGTAGAGGAGAAGCTAAAAGAGAGAGTTGATAGGGCAGAAAGATTTCACAAGGTAACGGTTGATCGGGAATTACGGATGGTTGAATTAAAGCAGGAAATAAATTCTCTTCTGGAAAAATTAGGTCAGTCCAGGAAGTATGAGGTAACATGAAAGACGGTGAAATGATTAGGAGGAAAAATGAAAACTGATTATGTCAAGATTATCAAAACACAGAAGGATATGGATAGGATAATTGATGTGGATGAACTGCATGTTGAGATATTAGATACAAGGAATGAATTTGAGTTTAATATCCTGCATCATCCGAAAGGAATGGCTTTTGATCAGGCCTACGCGCATAAAGGTGAAGAAGCTATTTATGTTCTGACAGGGGAGGTGGATTATCAGTTAGGCGAGGAGACAGTTAAACTTCATCATGGAGACTGGCTCTGGCATCCTTCCTGTATCACCCATAACTCAACAAACGTTGGCAAAGAACGATCTAAGATGCTGTATGCAGTCGCTCCGTCAACCTGGCTGCATCCGGAGGTAGATGAGAATTTGGTAAAACCTCAAGAGCACCCGTCTATTACAGGTATGGACAAACCTTATCTCTCTCTTCCTTCTAGCAGCATTCTGGATAAGAAGGAGATGGATGGGGTGATTTTGAATACCTGCATTGTCGCTCCCAGAATAATGGGATACAAGATACTTTTCCCTTCCACGCAGTCAGCTCTTGAAATAAAAGAAAATCTTTTTAAAGGAATTAGTTTAGTTTATGTCTTAGAAGGAAGTATTATATTTGAGGCAGGCAAGACCAAAGATCAACTTCTAATGAACCAGTCCGTTGTTTTTACTTCCGAACTCGGTTGTTTGCTGACATCTAAAGAGAAAACTTGTTTACTCATGTGTAATGTTGGCGGTAGATATTACACTCCGGCTAATCCTAAAATAAGGAAAGATTAAGGAATGAATGATCAAACAAGACTATCCCTGCGTGAATCTCTATTCAGAAAAACGCTGAAGAACATTATTTCTGAAAAGAATACTAAGAAGCTGTCGCAGCTAATTCTTAAACATGGCATTGAACTTCTGAATATGGACTCAGGAGGTATCTTTCTTCTCAAAAAAGAAGAGGTCGGCAAACTTTCTTACTCTGCAGCAATGAATATTCCCGTGCCTTTTGTTGGGCGAATGTTCAGCAAGAAAGATAGTCTGATCTCTCACATTATTTCTACAGGAAAGACGGTTGTATTGAAGGATATCTCTGCAGGTTCGCAACTGGGTAAAGTCTGGCGTGGTTTGGGCTACAAGATAGTAATTGGTTCTCCTATTATTTATCAAGGCAAAGTTCTTGGAGTTATTCAGTTAGCTTCAACTGACCCGAAGATAAAAGTTGATTCTTTTGAAAAAGAGACTCTTGAGATATACGCCGAATACACCAGCATTGCGATTCATAACGCGCAGTTATTTGGACAGTTACAGGAAAAAACCATAGACTTGGAAGGAACGAGAGATGTATTAGAAGAAATTGGCAGCTACCTTGACAACATTATTAAAAATATAGTTGATGTTCTGATCGTAATAGACCCGGATGGAAAGATAAAAACTGTCAATAAAGCTGCATCTGAGCTTCT
>JAGMBN010000057.1 GCA_023129655.1 bacterium
TTTTCTATCTCGTTGTTAACATCCAGAGAGTTCTTGACTCCATAATCTATCACATTGCCGGCAATGGCTAACTCCACTGCCGTTAAAAGACCATCATTTGAACTTCTAATTTTTTCTTTCAGCTTTGTATAAATATCTAAAACAAGTTTATTGCTTTTTTGTTTAATCTTTTTAAAAGGGTCATCATTGCCTGTTATTCCCTTTACAATCCGATATATTTCTCTTCCCATTTTGGGCGGACTTGCGTCCAATGGAAAATCAGGAATTAATTTAGAAACCTCATTTAATACTTTCTTTTGTGTAGCTTCGTCCACACCTGTTATTCTTGTCATATCAAGAGCTTGTCTAAAAAAGCATGGTATACAATCTAAATAAGTTCTCATTTTAAACACTCGTTAGGGCAGGGGCAAGCCCTGCCCCCCTACATTTAAATTTATTTTCCGCATTGTAGGGGTGGGGCTTGCCCCCACCCATTCGCTATTTCTTCTCCTTAGTTGCTGATTTCAATTCGCTGATCCGCTTATTAATGGTCTCCAGTTCTTCCCCTATGGCTTTAGACTGCTCTTTCAGCATGTCTGTTTCCTGTTGAGGAGTAATTTCCTGAGCATACGGATAGCCGCCATAAGCAGCTGGATAATTAGGAGCAGCGTAAGAAGCGCCATATGCGGTTCCACGCCAGCCAAAACCTCGTCCAAAACCGCGCCCCCTGCCGAAACCACGACCTCCACCCAAGCCAAGGCCATAACCAAAACGACCTCTTCCTTGAATCGGATTCATATAACCCGGGACTGAGTAACCAGCACAGTAACCTGCTGCCCTGCCTGTCATTGGACCCATTCCTCCTGGACCTGTTCCGTCTCCACCTGGCATTTTATTCACCTCCTTATTGAAAATGATTTTCATTTCCATTTACAATATATACAATTGGAAATGTTCTGTCAAGAGTTTTTTAAATTTCTCTCTCCAAAAACAACCGTTCCCAATCTAATCATATTACTTCCTTCTTCTATTGCTATCTTGTAAGAATTTGACATTCCCATAGATAATGTTTCCGTCTTAACTCTTGGCAAGTTAAGCGCTTTTATTCTTTCAAAAATATTCTTTGTTTTTCTGAAATAAGATATTGAATCTTCGGGATTTCCAAATCGAGGGCCCATTGTCATCAGGCCTTCAAAACTTAGATGTTCAAGTTTTGAAATTTCTCTAACTAAATTTTCAATAACCTCATATTCTGGTTTTATACCTGCTTTTGTCATTTCACTGCCAATGTTTATTTCTAAATATATGGAAACTGGTTTTTCTATTCCCTGCGCTCTCTTGTCAATAGCTGCTGCTTTTTCTAAAGAATCAACTGTTTGTATAACATCAAAAATTCCAAGAGCTTTGTTAATCTTATTTTTTTGTAAATGTCCTATCATGTGCCATCTAACCTTTTTTGCTTTTTCACCCAAAGAATCATACATCGCCTCAGCTTCCTGCACATAATTTTCCCCAATGTCTGTAGCTCCAGCCTCTATAACCTCGTCAATCTCTTCAGGAGTCCTTGTCTTACCTGCTAAAACTATAGTTACGTTGTCTGGAATTTCTTCTCTAACTCTTTGATAGTTTTCTGCTATTGACATTTTTCACATAACCCGTAAAACTGAATAAGATGATTTGTTGATTTAAAATTGTATTTCTTTAAAAGTCCTTTTTCGGTTTGCTCAAGAAGTTTTATCTCTTCATCTATAAAGTCTGCATAATCAATAATTCTATTGCAATTTGTACATATTAAATGATGGTGATGCTTTTTTCCCTTAGGGCCTTCTGACAATTCATACCTTGCTCTGCTATCTCCGAAGTCAAACTTAAATATTAAACCCATATTAGCCAAAATGTCCAGAGTGCGATAAATGGTTGTTAATCCTACAGCAGGATAATAAGTATGTACTTTTATGTATATCTCTTCTGCGCTTAAATGGTCATCGGATTTAGATAGCACATCAAGTATGGCTTCTCTTGGCGCAGTTATCCTATAACCGCAACCTCTGAATCTTCCATGCCACCACATTGGCCTAATATTTCTTTGCATTGGCATAATATCACCTCTTATTGATAATGATTTCCATTCTTAATATACATCTTTTCAAAAACTCTATCAAGCCTTTTTAGATAAAATGTCAGATAAAATTCAAAAGTGCACACCTAAAAAGCCCCCAAGAATGGGGGTTTGGGGGTTGAAAAAAGAGCTTATTATATGGAAAAACGAATAAAGATTTATTTTTTGCTCTTAGAAAACGTGCGTTCCAGATTGGCAACCACTTCGTCTGTCCATTCTACACCAATCACATCCAGCGCAATAAGCGCTGCGCCAATAACAGGTGGGAATTGTGGGATTACTAACTTAGCCCTGGGGGGTTTTGCGCGAAGACCTTTTTGTATTAAATCAAAATATATTCCGCCGTTTTCAACCAGCCCGGCTTTGGATGAGATAGAGAATATTTCTTAAGGGAACTGAATATTATTTCCCCTTTATTATTACATAGAAGAGTCTTTACCCCTGTTGTGCCTATGTCAATCCCGATAACATATTCCATTACTACTATCCTTTAAATATTTAACATTGTTCTTTAACAGCTTCTCTAAGATGTTATCCTGAGAAAATGCATGTCCCTTATGCTGTCTGAATCCTTCGGCATATTCTATGCCAACTTCCTTTCCTCTTCTGCCTGAAAGTTCCTTCATAGTCTCTGTGTATTTGTCCATACCGTGCTGTCTTTTCAGCCACGAGCGCTGGCTTTCATGTTTCTTTAACATACTGGTTTTGGTTTCCATTACATCTTTAATATCCACATAAAATTCAGGATGTATAGAATTGCCGAATCTATCTTTAAATTCAATGGGATCTCCATAGTATAGATATGGAATCTTGGATGTTGCTTTTGCCGGATTTACCAAACCGGTATGATAATTTGGAAGTGACGCATTGAAACATCCGTCCCACACCAGATCAGCAGTTATCTCATGATCTTTCATATAATCCTGAGGAGACATGGTAATAACAATATCAGGGTCTACTTTTCGTATCATTTCTGTAACCATAAATCTTGTTGAATTATCAAACACAACATGCAAACAGGATATGCCGCAACTAATGTATTCCGCTCCAAGCAGTTCTGCTGACGCCTTAGCTTCCATATACCGTTTTCTGCTCAAGTCTGCCGGAACATACTCAACAGACCCCATATCCCCTGAACCTACAGTCGCAATGGTTATCTTATGCCCTTTTCTCTTTAGCAGAGCAAGAGTTCCAGCCATAATAAATTCCACATCATCCGGATGCATTCCAATACCAAAAATCTTCATAATTCCATATCCTCCTATGTTTTTTCTATAATATATCTAACCCAGCCCTCTATCTTCGTTTTTGAAGCAACCTTTATAAGACCTGAAATACTATCCTCAACCTTCTGATGAAGATTCACTGCGTTTGGAGCGCATGTTAAATTCTCCATGCAGACAAACGGCTTATCCAACGGAGTATAGGCAATCATATGCGTAAAATTTTCACTTGCGTCAAGTGTCAGTCTGATGCCTATGTCTCTGAATTCAATAGCCTGCTTGTCTTTCATATCCCTGTCCACGAACACGTTATCAATATCTACGTTACCAAGCGAACGAAAAGTCCTGAGATCGTATTTTGTCCCGTCAACAGGCAAGGTTTTACCTGTTGGAACTAAATCTGCAAGTTCCATAATATGGCTGCACGGAATTTTTATAAATACATCTTCTCTCTGTCCTGGAATTTTCCAAAACGGATGTAATCCATAGCCAAATGGCGCTGATGAGTCCCCTGTATTTTCATAAACAAACTTTATTTCCAGTCCATTTTCAAGAATTGTATATTTAAATGTTAATCTGCACGGGAAAGGGTATCCTTCATAAACAGGATGATTCTTATCTACTTCCAGAACACATATAATGCTGTCTTCTGTCTTTGAACAGGAAAATACTTCATCCCTGATGAGACCATGAATAAAAATATCTTTTCCGTGTTTCCGCTGTTTAATTTCCTTGCCTTCAAAGTTATATCGGGATTCAAACAGACGACATGGTGTGGGAAACATGTTAAAACATCCTGTGTGTTCATTGTTTTTTATCAATTCTTCCTTGGAAAAGTAGATAAATTCCCGCCCATCTATCTCAAAAGACGAAAGGTTGGCGCCTAGCTGGGGAAGGATCTCTATTTTGATCCGATGTTCTTTATGTTTATTTTCCAGCCTCTCTGATTCCAGCATCTGTTTTATTTTGCCATTCATGATTAATTACACTCCGCCACTAACGGACCTGCTAATTCCTTTAAAAAGAACAGCTTTCCAGCCAAAGTAGGCATAAAACTGGAAGGTATCCAGATGTTTGGTCCGTGTCTTAAAGTAACCCAGAGAGATAATCCCTGCCACATCATTCCCCTGCCTAATGTCCCGTCGCATCCGCCGATTATTTTATCCGCTTTGAGGAATAGGCCAGGCCCAATCGTATTTGCATAACATGGAACCAGTGTTGTGCGGCTCTTAAAACTGGTTATTGCGTTCTGTTCTACAGTAAGAGGATGCAGCTTTGCTCCAAGTCTGTACCCCTGTTTCTTCCATTCTTCCTCTCCTGAAAACTCGCCGGCAAAATGCGGCTCCCAAAAAGCAATATGAAACACTCTTCCAATACCAAAAACAACCACAAGTTTTGCCCCATCTTTTTTGAGTTGTCCTATCTTCTCAGCATATGTGGGAAGCATCTCCTTTGTAGCAAAATTCCGTTGGTCTTTTGGAACAGTCAGATCCCCAAGCGGTCCGTAGAAAACTTGTTCCATTGCATTCTGAAAAGCCCCTGTATTATCAGACGGCAATGTATTCCCGTGTTTATCGCTCCATTCATCCATATTGAATCCATAAACATGTTTGCAATTCACATTCCATTCCTTTAGAAAATAAATAGCCCATTTATACATTCCCATAGGTCCAACAGGCAGTATAAAAGCTATCTTCTTGCCCTCATCTCTTGCCCTTTTAATCTCTATAGCTATTTCATGCCCCATCATAGTATCAAAATCACTCAAGGTTTCGCATGGAACAGGTTCAAACTCCTTATTCCACCAATCCTGACGCTGTGTAATTGTCTCAGGTGGATTATCACAACATCTATCCAGTTTCTTCATATCCCATCCCTGCGGAAAGAAATTCTCTAACAAAGACCCATTAATTGTGCTCATTAAATCCATAATTATTCTTCCTCCTAATTAACGTACCATTTTACGCGCATATAATATATTATTTTTATCGGTTGTCAATTTATTGTGCTGGGCTTGGGCACATAGGTAAGTGCGCTTAACATAAACTGTATGATTTCCTATGCCATTTCCAGGACACAGCATTTAATTATTTGACATATTTTTCTCTTATGATATAAAGATATTAGAATATGATAATATAGTAAAGAAGTAAATGGAGACTTTAAATTGCAGGAAAATTGCTGATTTTTTTAGGGCGCTTTCTCATCCAACCCGTATTGGCATAGTTTTGCGTTTGCTTGAAGGGAAAAAGTGTGTAGGTAATTTAGAGGAACTCGTAAAAGCGCCTCAGCCGAATATTTCCCAGCACCTGTCCATTATGAAAGCAAGTGGTATTGTTGATTGGATTCAACAGGGGAAGATGAAATGTTATTTTTTGAAAGAGCCAAAATTATTAAAGGATTTATTTAGTTCAGGAGAGAAACTTCTCAAAAGAAATAAGTAAGAGGCTAACTATGACAAAATCAAAGAAAGATACTTCTGTATTTATATATGATGTAATTATTATAGGAGCCGGTCCGTCCGGCCTGACAGCAGCGATATATGCTTCAAGAGCAAGGTTGAAAACTCTATTGCTTGAGGGTCTTTCTGTGTCCAGCCAAGCTCTTGTGACTGATAAGATAGAAAATTATCCTGGATTTCCCGAAGGAATCAACGGATTTGAAATGATAGGAAAGTTTAAAAAGCAGGCAAAACTCTTTGGCACAGAATTTGTGGCAGAAGATGTAAATACTATTCATCCTTCTAAATGGCAGGATACTAATATCTGGCAGGTTGATGTAAAGGACAAAACATATCATTCTATATCAGTGATTATCGCTTCAGGGGCTCAGTTCAGAGCGCTTGGAGTAGAGGGAGAAAAAAGGCTGCTCGGAAGAGGGGTGTCTTATTGCGCTGTATGCGATGGAGCATTCTTCAAAGACAAGAATGTAGTTGTTGTCGGAGGAGGGGATACTGCGGCGGAAGAAGCGTTGTTTTTAACCAGATTTGCCAAAAAAATTACCCTGATACACAGAAGAGATAGATTAAGAGCGACAAGAATTCTGCAGGAAAGGATATTTTCAAATAAGAAGACAGACATAGTATGGAATTCAGTTGTAAATGAGATTCTAGGCGAGACAAAGGTTCAGGGAGTTAGAGTAACAGATCTCAAAGCAAAGAAAGAGACAGATATTTCCTGTGATGGTGTGTTTATCTTTGTTGGACTTGTGCCAAATACAAGTTTTGTCAAAGACATAATTAAGCTGGATAAAGATGGGTATGTTATTGCTGACAGCAAAATGAAAACATCGCGCGATGGAATATTTGCATGCGGCGATTGCCGACAAACCATATTGAGGCAGGTAGTAACTGCATGCGGCGATGGCGCATTTGCCGCGTTCTCAGCCCAGCAATATGTGGATGAATTGAAAGGCACTGCATACAAATGAAAGTTACTATTATTTACGATAATACTGTTCATAAAGATGGACTTCAGCCTGATTGGGGTTTTTCTGCATTAATAGAAATGGAAAATACTCCCAGTATTTTATTTGATACTGGAGCCAACGGGAAAATTTTGCTTAATAACATGGAAAAGCTAGATATAGACCCGGCCTCTATTGAAGAAATTTTCATTTCACATTCTCATTTCGATCATACAGGAGGACTCTCTGAATTTTTAAATGTCAGCAAGGTAGCTAAAATTTATATTCCAGCCTCTTTTCGCGGAGTGAAGAATAGGGAAGTAGTCAAAGTATCCGAAGCTATTAAAATTCATGACAATGTGTTCTCTACAGGAGAGCTGGATGGAATGGAACAAGGTATGGCAGTTAAAACTGATAAAGGAATAGTTTTGATCGTTGGCTGTTCTCATCCAAATATGGCTTATATTTTAGACGCAGCTCGGCAATTCGGTAAAATCTATGGGGTTATTGGAGGATTACACGGATTTAATGAATTCAAATTATTTAAAAATTTAGAATTAATCTGTCCTACTCACTGCACCCAACATAAAGCAGATATTGAAAGATTATATCCCATGAAGTGCATTGAAGGAGGAGCTGGCAGAGTGATTGAGGTTTAGGGAGGTAAACAAAATTATGTCTGAAGAACGTGTCCCTGCTGATTACAGTGAGATGGATCTTGTAGAAGCTAAACGTTTTGATAAAAAGGTAAGAGAGAATTTTATGCCGGCGATTGTCTCAACTGTTAAACAGGTTACTGAAGATTATGGTGTTTTAGAGGGGGTAAGTATAGATATTGGCTGTGGCACGGCTATTTTTGCAATTGAGTTATGCAAGCATTCCAAGTCTAGGATATATGCACTGGAAAAGGAGAAAGCTATATATGAAGTGGCGCGTATGAACATTGAAAAAGAACAATTAACAGATAAAATAATCCCAGTTCTTGGTAATGCCCATGATCTGCCTTTTGATAACGATTTCGCCGATTTCATAATTAGCAGAGGTTCATATCATTGTTGGGAAGATAAGATATTGGTATTTAAAGAAATTTATAGAGTATTGAAAAGAGGCGGCATTGGCTTTGTCGGTGGTGGAT
>JAGMBN010000058.1 GCA_023129655.1 bacterium
AAAGGTATCAGTAGACAGAGCAAAAATTGAAGGTATGACAGACTTCCTTGTCGTGCGGCATACACACTCATTTATCATGAATAGTCCGGAGGTTATTAAACAGGTGATTTGCTTTTTGGAAAAAGGAAGGTTTGATAAGCGCAAAGGAGTGGATTTTAAAATCAAGGGGAATATTGAGTGATTACATCAATTTTTAGAATACTGCTTGCTCATAGGCTAACATCTTTTAAATTTGTGAAAAAATCGCCGGAATATAATAACCAGATTAAGAAATTTGGCCTTTATATACATATCCCCTTTTGCTACAAAATATGCCCATACTGTCCTTACAACAAAATACATTATGACAAAAACCTCGCTACTGCTTATCACAGCGCTCTTATATCAGAATTAGACATTGCGCATCGAAATTTTCGCAACGCAGAAATAAATTCTATTTATGTTGGAGGAGGAACTCCCACTACAATGACAGATGAGCTATGCAAAATCATTGACTATATCAAGAATATTTTTAAATTCTCTGGAGATATAGGTGTGGAAATTCATCCTTCTGATGCAAGTAAGGATAAATTAGATAAATTAAAAAATGCAGGGGTAACGATGCTTAGTATAGGAATACAAAGTTTCCAAAAAGAGCTTTTAGAAACATTAGGTAGAGACTTTCAGCCAGATCAAGCTGAGATAGCTATCAAAACAGCTATTGATAGTGGTTTTAATGTAATTGACGTTGACCTCATTTTTGACATACAGGGAGAAACAATTGATATGGTAAAGAGTGATATTGAAGAAGCAGTCACATTAGGAGCAACCCAAATCTCTACTTATCCTTTAATTCCCTTTACTTTTGCAAAATTACCTCATCATAGAATAGACTATAGAAAAAGAAAATTAATGCTGGAAACTATTGTCGATTATGCTGCAAGGTATGGTTTTGAGAGAACATCTATCTGGACATTTAACAAAAAAAATTATCCCAGATATTCCTCTATAACACGTAATTGTTTTTTAGGGATTGGCGCAAGCGCAACATCTCTAATTGATGATATATTTAATATCAATACTTTTTCAGTCGTTGATTATATTGATACATTAAAGACTAAAAACAAAGTTCCATCGGCTTTAATTTGCAAACTGAACCAGAGAGAACAACGAGTATTCTGGATGTTTTGGCAGTGTTACAACACATTTATAGATGCTATAGAATATCGTAACTTATTTAATGAAAATGTGGAAGAGTTCTTTGGCAGGGAACTTTTTTTAGGACGTATCATGGGATTGCTTTCAAAGGATAATAAGGGATACAGGCTAACAGATAGTGGAGCTTATTATTTTAATGTTGTTGAACAGTCCTATAGCCACGATTATCTTGATAAAACCTGGGCATTAATGCAAAATAGTCCTTGGCCTGATGGGTTAAAATTATGAAAAAATTAAGGCTCAGTTCAATAATGGGGTTAATGAATTACTTATAAAGGAAAGGTGAAAAGCTGAGAAAGGGGGTGATAAGAAAATACGAAGGTTGAAATTAGGGAAATTTAACAAAGTGTTAATTTAACAAGGAGGGAATGAAAGATGATTGCAAAAAAGATCGCATTAGGATTTGGAATCGCAGTTGTTCTGCCAATGATGGTTCATTACGGTGTAAGTACTTTTAGTCCACGCCCAAAGCGACTGGACTATCAGGTTGAGAACTATTATCAACGCCACCAAAGAGCGACTACTGCTGAAAAAGTGAAGCTTGAAAAAGAGAAATCGCAAATGAACAAGGAATTTAGAGAACACAAAAAACGCTTTCAAACACATTTATTTCTTGTATCTGCTCCAGTAGGTATAGCTGCAATCATCGTTGGTTCTGTAATCGCAGTTCAAAGCATTGGAACTGGGCTTATATTTGGGGGAATTTTCGCTCTTTTGAATGGTTATTGCTGGTATTGGTCGGAGTTACAGGACTGGATGAGATTTTTGTCGCTTCTGGTTGCTTTTGTAATTCTCATCTTTATTGGATATCGTAAATTTAATAAATAAGACCCCAAACGGCCCAGGTTATGATACAATAAGAAAGGTATTTTGATAGAGCTAACAATAGCAATGACATATAATAAAGAGCGGACTAAAAGACTCCGACGCAAAAAGAACAATCAGCAATACCGAGATGAAACATAGGATTAGAACATGGCAGAAATAAACTGGACAGAGGAAGCAGAGCGGTGGCTCAATGATATCCATGACTACATAGCTGCGGATAACCCAGAATCAGCGATTCGTGTAGTTGATGCTATCTACGGCACAATTGCTATGTCGGTTTCCAGGGATAGGTCATAGGTACGGCAGAATTCCAGACCGTCATATCCGTATTTTGTTATATGGGCATTACAGGATTGCATATCTTATCAAGCCTGATGGAAACATAGACATTTTGGGTGTATTCCACGGAGCTCTTGATATAGATCGCTACCTCTATTGATAAAAACAGGTTGGACTAACCGATTGGGAAATAAGGAGTGAAATTTATGATGAAGAAAAAATATATAGTCGGTTTACTGTGTATTTTCTTAATGATATTTTGACAATACCCGAAATCGTAGAGGGAGATAACCCATGGCATTAGACTGGAACAAAATGAAATTTTCTTGCAAGGTAGTAGTAGTTCTCATTTCATATCTAATTCCTTCTGTCCTATTATCCGGTTGCTCCTTGATGTACAGGAAAGCTCCTGACTTACATCAAACCAGATGGAAATCAATGTTCGTAGAATATCAAATTCGCGATGGTGCAAGCTATATCAAGAAAACTTGGTCAACCACAGATCGAAGAATTCTTGATCGACTTTCACAATCGCTGAAGGTCAAACACGCAGGCGATATTTGGGGAGTTGGCACGATGACCTCCAACAAGATTACTCTTGAACTCACCAACGGCAAGAGATTTATTCTTTATGTGAATGAACCCACTCGACTTTGCATGAACGAGTTTCCTAATCCACCTACTGGATTTTCTCTTGATGTGACTCACGACTTTCATGATGAACTGAAGACTATCATCGAATCTGAGACAAAAACAACAGTATATTTCTATTTACCACGTGAATATAAAGGATACCTAGTCATTAAGAGAAGAAAAGCGAAATAAGGCATGAATAACAACCTGAAAAGCAAGAGCTTTAGGGCTCTGCTTGCGACACAATTTCTGGGTGCGTTTAATGATAATGCGTTTAAGCTGATAATATCCTTTATTGCAGTAGCGCATATGATAAAAAGCGATGCAGGAGCTCAATATCTGAGCGCAGCAAGCGCATTTTTCGTTTTGCCGTTTCTGCTTTTCTCTTCGTATGCCGGGTTTTTTGCTGATAGGGTCAGTAAACGGGTCATTATGATCTATGCTAAATTTGCGGAGCTTGCCATTATGGCTCTGGGCATGATTGCGCTGTTCTCGGGGAACTTTGCTTTTATTTATGCGGTGCTTTTTCTGATGGGGACACAGAGCGCTTTCTTTGGTCCTGCAAAATATGGAATCCTTCCGGAAGTTCTTACCGAAGAGGAAATCTCCGAGGGGAATGGGCTTATGCAGATGTGGACATTTCTGGCAATAATTCTCGGTATGGCATTCGGAGGATTTCTGATGACTGCGGTTAAAGGGAAAGCGTATCTTGGGTCAATCGCATTCATTATAATCTCACTAATTGGAATAATAACAAGTTTTTACATTCATAAAGTTCTTCCAGCCGGGTCAAAACGCAAATTCCAAATAAATTTTCTTGGCGATATCTGGTCTACAATAAAGATCGTAAAGAAAAAACGCGCTATGTATCTTTCTATGACAGGCATAGTCTATTTTTGGTTTCTGGGAGCTTTGTTTCAATTAAATATCCTCTTATATACCAGTAAGATGATGCATGTTTCACAGCTTACATCAGGATTATTGCTCACTGTAGTTGCTCTTGGTGTGGGTACAGGCAGTTTTCTTGCTGGAAAGCTTTCAAGCGGAAAGATTGAGTTTGGATTTGTGCCATTGGGTTCAGTTGGATTAAGCATTTTTTCAATACTTCTTGCGTTTTCATATACATCCATACCATTCACAGTTATCTGCCTTATTTTTCTTGGTATCTCCAGTGGGTTTTTTGTTATTCCGCTAAACGCCTATATTCAGGAAAACAGCCCGAAAGATTCAAGAGGTAAGTTTCTGGCTGCAACTAATTTCCTATCATTTACCGGTATTTTGGCGGCTTCTGGAATGTTGTGGCTTATTCTGGAAGGGATCGGATTATCTCCTGCCGGAGCGTTTGGTTTTCTTGGCGGATTAACTATTATTGCAACAATTTATATAGTTTGGCTTTTGCCGGATTGTCTATTACGGCTTATCATGTGGATGTTAGCTCACTCTATATACAGAATTAAAGCAGTAGGCTCTGATAATGTCCCAAAACAGGGAGGAGCGCTTCTCGTATCAAATCATGTTTCTTTTGTTGACGCTATACTGATAAGCGTATCTCTGCAGCGCAATGTGCGGTTTATCATGCTTCGCAAAATATATCAAAATTCTCTTCTAAACTGGCTCTTTCGTTTAATGAAAACCATTCCAATATCCCCAAAAGATCCTCCAAAAAAGATGCTTGCCTCTTTCCAGACTGCAAGAGATGCAATAGCTTCAGGGGATCTGGTATGTATGTTTCCTGAGGGACACCTGACTCTTACAGGGCATGTGCGGCGGTTTAACAGGGGACTCTCAAAAGTTATAAAAGGAATCAATGCTCCTGTTATTCCCGTATATCTGGACAGAGTCTGGGGGAGTATATTCAGTTTTAAAGATGGAAAGTTTTTCTTTAAAATGCCGAAAAAGATTCCACATCCTGTAACTATTATGTTTGGCAGGAAAATGCCATCTGCATCAGTAGCATTTGAGTTAAGACAGGCAGTTAGAGAGTTGGGAGCAGAAGCGTTCAAATACAGAATTTCAGAAAAGCCGCCTTTACATATAGCATTCTGGAAACAAGCTAGAAAGTTGTTTTGGAAGTTTTGTATGACAGATTCTACAGGAAGGAAGTTCTCATACGGCAGGGCACTTATAAGTTCAATAGCTCTCGGTCAGGTTATAAAATCAAAATGCGGCAAAAATAAAATGGTGGGAGTTATGCTGCCTCCATCCTGCGGTGGAGCGCTCGTAAATATTGCTCTTTCCATACTTGGAAGAACGGTTGTAAATTTGAATTATACCTGCTCGGAAGAGATACTGAGCTCAATAATAAAAGACTGCAAAATCAGCGATATCATAACTTCAAGAAAGTTCATTGAAAAAGCTAAGCTTAAAAACAGGAATGAAATGATCTTTGTAGAGGATTTGATAAATAACATAAAACTCATGGACAAAATAAAGGGGTTCTTTATCGGCTTTATTCTGCCTGTTAAACTTGCAGGGAAATTACTTGCGAACCGTAAGAGTATCTCAGTGAGTGAGTTATCAACTGTAATATTCTCAAGCGAAAGCACCGGCGCGCCAAAAGGTGTTATGCTTTCTCATTCTAATATAATCTCAAATATTGAAGGACTTTATCAGGTGTTTAACATGGATTCCGGGGACAGGATATTGGGAATACTTCCGTTTTTCCATTCGTTTGGATATATGGCAACGCTCTGGTTTCCTTTAATTAGCGGCATAGGCGTGATCTACCATTCAGATCCGCGAGATGCAAACAGGATTGGAAAACTGGTTCAAAGCAATAATGCGACAATACTGATAAGCACACCCACATTTTTAAAGTTCTATATAAGACGCTGCGCTCCCAGTCAATTTAAATCCCTGAGAATGGTAATTGTCGGCGCTGAGAAGCTTTCAGAAGAACTTGCCTTAGCGTTTGAGGAGAAGTTCGGTGTTCTGCCAATGGAAGGTTATGGAGCAACGGAACTTTCGCCAATTGTTTCAGTTAATATGCCTAAACGAGCGGAAGCAGGCAAACAAATTACACATAAACATGGCAAAATAGGTCTTCCTCTGCCGGGCGTAGCAGTAAAGGTGGTGAACCCAGATACAATGGCAGAACTTTCCCATGATCAGGAAGGACTTCTTCTTGTAAAAGGACAAAACGTAATGAGCGGATATCTTAATAAACCTGACAAAACAAAAGAAGTGATAAAGGACGGCTGGTATATTACAGGAGATATAGCAAGTATTGATGCTGACGGTTTCCTAAAAATAACCGATAGGCTGTCAAGGTTCAGTAAGATCGGCGGAGAAATGGTTCCTCATATAAAAATAGAAGAGGAAATTCATTCCATACTTAAGACAGAAGAGAGAAAATGTGTTGTAACCTGCATCAAGAATGAGAAAAAAGGAGAACAAATTATAGTTCTTTATGAAGGCGAAATGAATATAGATGAGGTATGGAGACAACTTTCAAAAACTTCTATGCCAAAACTCTGGATACCCAAAAAGGATGATTTTTATCAAATAGATGATATCCCAATTCTCGGAACAGGGAAAATAGACCTTATGTCAATTAAAAAAATTGCGGAAAACAAGATAAAATCCTGATGTTAATATCATTTTTGTGTCCCCTCACACTGCAACCGCCTGCTTTAGCTGGCGATTATCTGTTGTTCTTTCCCGTCATTGCGAACGGAGTGAAGCAATCTCGTTTGTCATTCCTGCAGATTTTTAGCAGGAATCTATGTAGGGGACTGGCACGCCTGTCCTTTTGTTTTATTAGGATTTACAATGTCATTCATTAACCAAACTTTAATACCCAGAGAATTAGCCAATTTTTTAGCATAATTAAATTTTTTTGGTATCTCTTTCTCCATCTATAAAAAGCGCAAGCCCTGGTTTTTTACCAGTTTCATAAGCGTAATGAAGAGATTGCCACGTCGCTTCGCTCCTCGCAATGACACAAAATAAAAGGGCGGAGGCAAGCCCCACCCCTACAATTACATCCCCCTGAATCCCCATTTAAAGTGGGACTTTTTGTTATTTAGAATATCATATTTAGTAGAGAGACTAGTTTTCCGAACTACCTATACACATCGCTTCTATGGCGTATTCTAAAAACATGGATAGTCTTGTCTTCATCATTAATCTGATAAAGAATTCTGTAATTTCCAACTCTTATTCTGTGTCCCTCTCTCTGTGTTAATTTTTTAGTCCCTAATGGTCTTTGATTATGTCCAAGAGAAATGAGTATTGATTTTATTCTACCAAAATACTTTTTTTGATTTTTCAGAGACAATAAATCTTTTTGCGCAGCAGGAGTTATCTTAACTCTGTACAATGTTACATACCTATCCCTGTTAGAAATTTTTCTAAATCAACAGCCTCGTTAATTTCAGGTTGTAAACGTCTGAACTCTTCAATGTCTGAAATATCCTGCAATCTTTCTTCCAAAGCCTTTCCAACAAAAAAACCAAATTTAATTCCATGCTCATTACAAAAGCCTTGTGTCCTCTCCATAATATCAGAATTTATTCTTAAAGTGTAAGCTTTTGTCATCATGTAACTCCTTGTGAAATTATTTAATTTCTAATGTCATTATATAGCATTATTGGATGATGTCAATAATAAATTATCTTGGAGTTTCCCCAAAAATTTTA
>JAGMBN010000059.1 GCA_023129655.1 bacterium
ATTTCCTGATAGCCTGTCATGCTTGTATTGAAGACGATCTCGCCGCATCTTTCGCCGCACGCGCCAAAAGATACGCCTTCAAAAACCGTCCCGTCTTCTAAAACAATCAAGGCTTTCACGGGACAGAATTGTAGCATAGTACAGATATAATTAACAATAGCTAAATCTGAAATTTTGGAAATTTTTTTAGAGAGGAAAGATCGCTGTCTTTTTTTATCCTACTTATAGTCAAACCGTTTGAAATTGCAATGAAGAGAGGTCTTCTTTGCTGGCTCTGGCAGCGATTCCTAATAACTCTACTCCAACTACGCGACCATTTTTATCATAATCAAGGACAACACCTGGCTGCACTTCTTCTGATTCTATAATTCTATCTTCGTCCAGTCGAAAATATAGCGCATCACTTTTCTTGTCAACTTTTAGTCTCATGATCTTCTCCTTAATCTTCTGTCAAAAAATGCTGTAACTGCTCTTGTGGGAGTTGCCACTTCATTAATAACAACTCTTAGATATCTATTACCATTTTCTTTAATTCTTCGAATAAAATGTTTTGTCCCATCTTTATGTATTTCAATCTTTTCAGGATTTTCCAAAGTTACATTTATCCATGAAATATCAATCTTTCGCTCTAACAGCATATCTTCAAAATGTTTCGAATACTTCATGCTAATGATACAATATCACTTATCACTGTAAAAAACCATAAAATTTCGGTGCGACCCCTAAATCCTGAACGTTTTCTTTGACTTGTCTGTGAGCAAACTCGCTCAGGCAGGCTTTTGCTTGCTTTTCCACGATAGCTGCTTGTTCCAGCAGACAGTTGCTTGTCCTCCCCTCCCCCCGCAACCGCCTGCTTTAGCTGGCGGTTAAGCATTGTAGGGGCAGCCCTTGCGACTGCCCGTTTGAATATCCCTTTCCTGGCATTGCGAAAGGAGTGAAGCAATCTCGCCTGTCATTCCTGCAGATTTTTAGCAGGAATCCATGTAGGGAACTGGCATTCATGTTCCTTTGGTTTATTTTGTCATTCTCCTGATTTAATCGGGGAATCCAGATGATTAAAGATTTGAGCGTGTTTTATTTTTAGCAAACCATTCCAAAAAGAATCTACCAAATTCTTTATTTAATTCTCGCACCCAATTAGCGCAATTTTCACCTTCAGTCATAAATTCTAAGAAGTGTTTATCATAATATTTTTTTTGAAAATGAAATACACCATTACGATATCGCCTTAACAAATCAACATTAGAAGAGTTTAAAAGGTTATCTATTTTAGAATCAGACAAGTTTAGTTCTTCCCATCCTTCAATTACCACGTATAGTCCCCCATACCAATACGACATATAGAGAAAAACCTCAATGCCTTTTTCGGATTCTATTGTCTTATATCCAGATTCCAATACTTCATCAAAATGAGTCCTCATTCGATTAGCCCAAATATAATATCTGTGAAGTGTAACTACATTTATATCGGCCATATTATTCATTTTTTATTACCTACTTGATTTCCACTGACAATTTGCACTTCCATCGCTGTTAAATATTTAATATTTTTTCTTAATTGCAAACACAAATAAAGTTACCTGAACTGCTAATATGGGGATTAAGTTAAAAATGATTTCCAGCCAACTTCGTTTAGGCACAAATCCCATATTAATAAGTTTTTCAAACTGAGTTGTTTCCATTGAATATCTTCCTGCTAATATCCTTGCGCCTTCACAGACAATATCATCATGTAGAAAAATAAAGTCCTGGGAAAAATATCCAATCCAAAACGCAAAAAAGACAGTTATTGCGAAAATCCAAATAATTATTTCTATTTTATCTTTTTTAGACTGGATTTTCCTTATTTGCTTACTACAAAGATAAATATTATAGATATAAATAAGTAAACCTAATAAAATAATCATATTGGGTTACTCCTCACAAATTGTATTTTAATTATTGAACCTTTAACATTACCATACCCCAAATTGCCCAAAACCTCAATAAATTTAATTTCACATCCCCCTGAATCCCCCTTCAAAGGGGGACTTTATATTGCCTAAGAAATATTTACACTACAAAATCAGTTTTGTGGTATAATGTAGTGTAAATAAGGATTTTGTGAAATGAGAGTAATTGAAGGTATTTTAGCGGAAAGCAAAGATTATTATCTTGACGCAAAGAAAAAAATACAGGAAAAATTGGCATGTTTACCCAAAGGAAGTATAAAGGAGAGAAATATTCACGGGCTGAAGTACTACTATCTTCAGGAACGACAGGGCAAAAAAATGGTGCAGAAATATCTTGGGAAAAATGAGCCGGCAGATTTAATGGAGCAGATAAGTAAGCGAAAACTATTTAACAGTGAGTTGAAGAAAGTTAATGAAGCTCTGAGAATCTTAAAGAAGTCGAAGAGTAGAAAGCATGGTCAAAATAGCTGAAAAAATTCTAAAGGTTTTTGCAGATAATAATCTTTTTGATGAAGGTGTTGAGCTTATTGGTAGCTGGTGTTTTCAATTATATCAAAAGCATTTGGGTGCCATTAATTTCCCATTGAGAACACAAGATATTGATTTTCTAATTCCAAATCCGTTTCATGGTAAAGAACATACTGATTTTATAAACCAATTGGAAAAGTTGGGATTCAGTCCTGATTTTAAACCCGATGGATCTTTATATCTATGGAATGCCGATTTAAAAATAGAATTTATAACTCCAGAAAAAGGCAGAAGTGTAGATAGTACGATAAAAATCGGAAAACTTGGTCTCAGTGCGATTCCATTAAGATTTGTTGCGCTATTGTTAGAAGACCCGATTATGATTGTAGAGAGTGGCATCAATATCCGAATACCAAATCCTGCCAGATTCTGTCTTCATAAACTTATAATATCTTCTCGCAGGCAAACAATTGATAAGAAATTGAAAGATCTACAACAGGCAATTTGTACGTCTGTAATTGTAGACAACAAAGAGATTAATAGAGTATTCGCATCTTTGCCAAAAAAATGGAAACAATCTATCGCGAAAATATTGGCAGAGGCTAAAGAAGCATTGCCGCTTCTTATTAAAGAAATAACCAAATTGGAACTTACACTACAAAGCAACCATAAACAAATAATGTAGTGTAAAAAAGATTGCGCAAGAATTTAAAAGTGGGCTTTCACATCTCTCTTAATACGCATACAATTTACCGTATGGACGTGAAGAACCAGGTAGTAATTTTGTAAAACTTGTTTTTATAATACTGTCAAAATCAAGTGAAAATAGTCTGCAATATATCCTGAGATATTTCCCTATCAGGCTAAAGTCATCTTTGTTTGGCTCATATACCCTGACTTCTTTTCCCAACTGCCATGGTTCTACATTCCCACGTATGAAAATCTTTCCTCCATGCATACCTGTTCCGCAATAGCTTCCTACAATTGAATTCTTGTTTTTCATGTTTAATCCCAATACTATCAATAGCCCGCCAGCCATATATTCACCCAGAAAATCTCTGGCGCATCCGCCTATAATGATAACAGGATACATATTTTTATAGGACTTCATATGTATTCCCACACGATAGCCGACATTTTTCCTTACAAAAATCTCTCCGCCCCGCATGGAATATCCCAAAATATCACCGGCATTTCCATTAATAACAATTCTCTCGCTGTTCATTGTATTACCAATCCCGTCTTCACCATTACCGGATACATCTATTGAACATCCGTCCATAAAAGCTCCAAGATCATTTCCTGGGACCCCATTTATATTGATTTTAGGAGAGCTGTTAACTCCTGTACCAATATAACGCTGACCATTGACATTGGTTAAACGAATATTTTTTACGCCTTTATTTGCAGCGTCTTTGACGAGGCGGTTTAATTCTCTATAATTCAAATCTCTCGCATCTATTCTTTGGGGTTTCAATATATTACTGTTCATACTTCTAATCCTACATCTCCAACCAGATGTTTTCTGTATTTCTCAGGTAAGGCAAGGACTCCAAAGTCCTCTTCAAGCAGCTTGTCTTTAATATTAGAAATGTCAACTCTGTTTATTATTAATCCTGTATATATTCCTGCGCGTTCAATATCGCCCACAAAAATACAGCCAACAATATGATTATTTTCCAGTACGATTTTCTTGTATATTGATTCTTCTTTTTTGCGCATCTCTAAAATTTCGTATTTATCCTGTTCTAAAGAAGTTTTTCCAATAGATATAGTAGGAATTCCACACAGCTCAACAGAGTTCATAGCTATACTGCCTGTATATTCCGCATTTCCACTCGCCATATTCTCTCCTGCAATCCTTCCCTGTTTAAAAGCGTTAGGCCATATCGGGATATTCTTTTCACACACATCCCCTGCGGCATAGATATCTTTAACATTTGTCTGCATAGCCTCATCAACTAAAATTCCCCTATTTATACTAATTGAGGTATTCTTAACTAACTGTATATTTGGGCTTACACCAATTGCTGTGATAACCAGATCTGCCGGAACCTGTTTCCGGGTTTTTAGAGTAACTGATGTTACTTTTTTATCTTCGCCTTTGGATAGAATTTCAGCAACTGTGTTCTTAGTAAAAATATTACATCCTGCCTTTCTTAATGCATCTTGTATGATCCCTGAAGCTTTAGTGTCAAACGTTGTACTTAATATTCTATCTGCAAGTTCAACAATGCTAACCTTTATGCCAAGCTCAATAAGAGCTTCTACTGCTTTAAGCCCGATTAATCCGCCGCCTATAACAACCGCATGCTTTATATAATGCTTTTTTATGTAGTCTTTGATTGCAACAGCGTCGCCGAATTTTGTAAAAGCAAAAACTCCATCCAACCGGCTTCCTTTTATTTCAGGGATAATAGGGCTTCCGCCCGTTGCAATGAGCAACTTATTAAAAACAACTTTTTCTCCATGAGAAAGATACGCTATTCTTTTTTTTGTATCCAGCTTTTCTGCCGTATTCCCAAGAACAAGTTTTACATTGTTTCTGCTATAGAACTTTTTATCTCTGAAGGGCATTGCCCTTTTCTTTACTTTGCCGGCTAAAAAGTATGAGATCAGAGGCCTCGAATAGTTAAATATATTTTCATCTGATATAACAGCGATACTGCCTGTTTTATCAACTTTTCTTATCCCCTCAATACAGGCAACTCCTGCGGCTGAATTGCCTATTATGAGATACTCAGTCTTTAGAGTCTTCATATTTTAATGCCTCATTTGGACAGTTCTTAACACATACAGGTATATCTTCACCCATACACAGATCACATTTGGAAGCTATCTTCTTATCCGAACTTCTGCTTATAACCCCAAAAGGGCAGACCATTATACACATCCAGCAGCCAACACACTTATCCTCATTGCATAACACTGCGCCTGTTTCTTTATCCCGATACATTGCTCCTGTCATACATGCATCCAGGCACGGCGCATCTTCACAATGCCTGCATTGGAGAGCAAAGGTAATATATCCTTTCTCCTCCACAAGGATTCTCGGCGCAGGTTTTGGGTATTCTCCCATATATGTCTTTAAAATATTCTTTGTTTTTGAATGCTGTACAATACAATGCACTTCACATAATCTGCATCCCATGCAGTACTTTTCATCAATGCGTATTCTTTTCATTTATTGAGGTTCTCCGGCAGACTTTATTCCTAATATTTTAAGTTCTCTATCTGAAAGCCCTATGCCTCTCAGGTGCGTTCTGTTTCCGCATAATGAATCAATTGAATTAATTCCCATGCCTCCAAGCATGTCCTTTATTTCAAGCGACCATGCCTTGATCAGATTTTTCAATCTTTGTACGCCTATTTCAGGATTTAACCTTTTTGTAAGATAAGGATCCTGAGTAGCTATACCCCAGTTGCACTTGCCTGTATAACATTTCTGGCATTGGCTGCATCCCAAAGCTATTAAAGCAGACGTTGCAATATAAACAGCGTCTGCGCCAAGAGCTATTGCTTTAATAACATCTCCGCTTGAGCGAAATCCTCCTGCTGCAATAAGAGAGACATTAGTTCTGATCCCTTCTTCTCTTAAACGCGCATCAACCGCTGCAATAGCAAATTCTATTGGGATGCCAACATTGTCTCTGATTACTTTAGGCGCTGCGCCTGTTCCTCCTCTCATCCCGTCAATTGCGATATAATCCGCTCCTGCGCGAGCTATACCTGAAGCGATCGGCACAACATTGTGCACAGCTGCGATCTTGACTCCAACAGGTTTCTCATAATCAGTAGCCTCTTTTAATGCGTATATCAATTGTCTCAGGTCTTCTATGGAATATATATCATGATGCGGCGCTGGAGATATTGCGTCTGTGCCCTCAGGAATCATTCTGGCTTCGCTTACTTCCTTACTGACTTTTTCCCCGGGAAGATGCCCGCCTATTCCCGGCTTTGCGCCCTGGCCTATTTTTATCTCTATGGCAGCTCCTGTTTTTAAATACTCGGGATGCACTCCAAACCTTCCGGAAGCAATCTGAATGATCGTATTTTTGCCGTATTTATAAAGGCTCTTATGAAGTCCGCCCTCGCCTGTGTTGTAAAAGATTCCAAGTTCATGCGATGCTTTTGCAAGTGAGATGCATGTATTAAGACTTATGGAGCCGTAAGACATAGCGCTGAACATAATGGGCACTTCAAGTTTTAGCTGTTTTTCTAACTTTGTTTTTAACTCAACCTTGCCCTTGTTATAATTAAGTTCTATTTTGTCAGGTTTTCTTCCTATATATCTCCTTAATTCCATAGGCTCTCTCAAAGGGTCAATGGATGGATTTGTAACCTGCGAAGCGTTAAGAAGAATGTGGTCCCAGTATATTGTGTATGGTTTATCGCAGCCCATGCCTGTTAATATCACACCGCCTGTTTCAGCCTGCTTTGTTATGTCAGAGATTACTGACGCAGACCAGTTAGCATTTGGTTTAAAACAGGATTCGTTTTTCTTTATTGTTATTGCGTCTGTTGGACATAAAGTTTCACAGAAATGGCATCCTACGCACCTAGAATTATCACTGGTAACAGTATTTGTATCAGCGTCATAGATATGGACATCATTTGAACACATTCTTACGCAAACCTGACAGGCTATACATTTGTCCTTGTCTCTTTCCACAATGAATTCTGTTGGAGTTGGTCTTTTAGCCATGTTTCCCTCTAACTCATCCCCTACCCCTTCTCTTCAAAGAGAAGGGAGAGCATCTTCCCTCTCTTCTCAAGAGAGGGTCAGGGTGAGTTAATTTCCCAATAATCGGTTCGCTGGATTTTGAATAATATATTTCTTTATCACTCTTGCAAACCTCTCTAATAGCACATTCTTCGGTTGCCATATAAATGGTATCGCCGTCTCTTAATGATACAAGAGGACGCAGTTTGACCCTGTCATTAAGCCCCATCATTATATTGCCGTCTGAGATAATTATTGAAAAAGGACCATTAATAAGCGCGCTTGAGTATATTATACGCAGTGTTTTTAATAATTCTCTTTCGCCGTCATCATCGTTTCTGTCTATTTCCTCCCACAGCGGCGCGTCAACGATCTTGCAAACTATATCAAA
>JAGMBN010000006.1 GCA_023129655.1 bacterium
GCAGACTCAGACACCTGGAGGAGGAACTGCGCATAAAAGACCGTCTTGCAGCACTCGGCGAACTTGCTGCTGGGGTAGCTCACGAGATAAGAAATCCTTTGGTTATTATTAAAAACTCTGCGCAAATACTGGGAGACAGATTCCATGGGCAGAATGATAATAAGGAGCTGACCCAATACATAATTGAAGAGACTGACAGGCTGAATAGAGTGGTAACATCATTTCTTGATTTTGCGCGTCCTCAAAAATCAAACCTTGAAATTAATCAAATTGCACCTATTATAGATAGAACCTTGCAAATGACAAATATGGAAATATCAAAAAATCACATTGAAGTATATAAGAGTTTTAGAAAGAATTTACCTCCTGTGATGGTGGATGCAGAGCAAATGCATCAGGTATTTCTTAATCTTATTCTTAATGCTATTGGGGCAATGCCTGATGGCGGAAGACTGGAAATAAAAACTGCTATCAGGAGAGATGATAACAAGAGTATGAAATTAATGGAGATATCATTTAAAGATACAGGATGCGGCATTCCCAAGGACGTAACGGACAAGGTGTTTAATCCTTTCTTTACAACAAAATCTGAGGGAACTGGTTTGGGGTTGGCTATTGCGCACAAAATAATTGAAAATCACGACGGGACTATTGAAGTAGAAAGTCAAGAAGGCAAGGGAAGTATTTTCTCTGTATATATTCCCATTAATTCCGCATAAAAAGGAACAGATATGAATAAAGCAAGTGTGTTAATTGTAGATGATGAGCTAAAGATACGCAGAATCCTGCAAATTATGCTTGAAAACGAGAATTACAAAACTGAACAGGCTAAAGACGGAGCCGAAGCCTTGAAAAAAATGGAATATGCAGATTTTGATCTCATTATCACAGATATGAAGATGCCTAATATGAATGGCATTGAACTGCTGGAACAAATACAGAAAAGAGATAATACGGTGCCAGTGATCATGATGACAGCATACGGTACAATTCAGACTGCTGTAGAAGCAATGAAAAAGGGAGCTTATGACTATATACTGAAACCGTTTGACTTGGAAGAAATGAAGATCACAGTTGATAAGGCGTATAGACTTACATTTTTAGAGAGAGAGAATAAATATTTAAAGGAAGAACTGGAACACAAACATTCGGATAAAATAATTGGAAAAACCAGCAGAATGAAGAAGGTGTATAAGTTAATAAAACAAGTTTCCAAGACAAAGGGCGCTGTATTAATATATGGAGAAAGCGGCACAGGAAAAGAACTTATAGCCAGGACAATTCATAACTGCAGCCCTAGAAAAGACGGGCCTTTTATTGTTGCTAATTGCATTTCACTCTCTGAAAATCTCTTAGAAATAGAGCTGTTTGGACACGAAAAGCAAGCCTCGAACCTATATAAATATGGTTCAAGGCAAGCTCCATCAGAAATAGAAGAGAGAAAAATTGGGAGACTTGAGTTAGCTAATAATGGAACACTCTTTCTTAATGAAGTAAGCGTTTTGTCCGAACAAGTTCAAGAGAGACTTCTTAGCCTGCTTGAAAAAGAGACAGACATAAGGATCATTGCCGCAACAAACAGAAACTTACCTGCAGCCATAAAGGAATCTAGATTTAGTAAAGCTTTCTACAATAAACTGTCCGATTCCTACATAGCTCTACCGCCGCTGCTTGAGAGAAAGGGAGATATCCCATTCTTAATTCAGTATTTTATCCAGAAATTTTCTCAATCCACTGGAAAAAGAATTGACGGCATTTCACACACTGCAATGAATGCGCTCCTAAATTATACTTGGCCGGGGAATGTGGGAGAGCTCAGGAATATTGTTGAAAGAGCTGTTGTTCTTGAAACAAGTTCCATAATTGGACAAAAAAATTTGCCGTTTTATATTGCAACTTATGAAGAAAAAATATCTCCGTCGGAAAACAAAACTACATATATTGAAATAAAAAAAGAAGTTGTTGACGACTTTGGGAAAGAGTAGAATGCAACTAAGAAAATTTTATTTTTTTAAAATTGGTTATTATGCCCTTGATTATTCATGCTTGATTTAAACTATGCAAAAGCGAACTACCAACAATCGGAAACAATACTGTGTTTTAGACTTATTTTGCGGCTGTGGGGGTTTATCTCTTGGCTTTGAACAATCTGAATTTGGAATTACCTTGGGAATCGATAACTGGAATGAAGCTTTAAATACTTTTGAAAAAAATCATAAAAATTCTGAGATTTTATGTGCCGATCTTTCCGACATTAAGCCTCAAGAAATTTCAAAAATACATAAAAATTTTGATATTATTATTGGAGGTCCTCCATGTCAGGGTTTTTCTATTTCAGGAAAAAGAAACCCCTATGACCCAAGAAACAAACTATATCAATCCTTTGTATCCTTTGTAGGATACTTTAAGCCAAAAGCATTTATTATGGAAAATGTTCCGAATTTAGTAGCGATGAATAACGGAAAAGTAAAAGAGCAAATCATTCTGGAATTTGAAGAGTTAGGATATAAAATTGTTTATAAAATTTTACTTGCTTCAAATTTCGGTGTTCCACAAAATAGAAAACGAGTTATTTTTGTCGGATTGAAAAATGGAAAAAAGTTTGAATTTCCTGAAGGAAAATTCTTGGATAAAAAAGTTATTTCTTTTGATGCAATAAGCGATTTACCAAAAAATGAGGTTCAAGATGGAACACAGTATGTACACTCTCCAAAATCTGACTATCAAAAAATAATGAGAAAAAACTCGAAAGGCATATATAATCATAAGACTACAAAACACACCAATAAAACAAAAAAAATGATTGCTCTTGTGCCAGATGGAGGAAATTACAAAGATTTACCAAAAGAGCTGCAAGGCACAAGAAAAGTAAATATTGCTTGGACAAGATTAAATAGCAAAAAACCAAGTTTTACAATTGATACAGGACATAGGCATCACTTTCATTACAAATTTAATCGCATTCCAACCGTTAGAGAAGCGGCAAGGATGCAATCTTTCCCAGACAATTTCATTTTTTCTGGCACATTAACTGACCAACATAAACAAGTCGGGAATGCTGTGCCACCATTATTAGCATATGAAATAAGTAAAAAATTACTCAAACAAATATAGATATTATGTATAAAATACCGGATGAATATTTCTTACGATTACATTTTCCTCGTTCAAGATTTTCTCGTGCACTTGAGGACACACTTCTGCTACTTGCAGAACAAATAAACACAATAGGAGTGACAGACAAAGAGCATTTTAATAAAATGTTGGATGATGTTATTCGCGACACAAATGAAGTGGAGTCAACAGATAAAACAATTCGCAATCAGAGAACCGAAATGATTAAGCTATTTGGGCTTGTGAAATATTCCGATGGCGCAGTCGTGCCAGGAACAAGACTGATCCATTTACACGAGACTCAAGACATACCAAGATTTTTCAAATCACTTTGTAAGAAATTTCAATATCCTGGAGGTTTTTTGAAGCCGGACAAAGTAAAAGATATTGTATTGAATGATGTGCAATTTAAGCCAGCAAAAACCATACTAAAATTATTAAAAACAGGAGAATCAAAACATGGGCAATTTGCAGTAAGCACAGCAGAGGTAACACATTTTATTTTCAATGACAAAAGAGTTACCGCTGAGAATGAAATGTCTGGGAAAACAATAAAACGCATAGAAGACTTTAGAAAAAGCGGTGATGTGCTCAATATGGGCAGTGATGTCATCAGATATGCAAGGGATTTCTTAAAATATATGACGTTGGCAAATCTGCTTGATAAGTTCAAAGGTATGTATTCTTTAAATAATGGTGAAGTAAAAGCGATAAATGCACTCATATCAGATAAGGATTATTTTAACAATTATCAGGATATGATAGATAATTCTGGTGACTGGGTCGCTAATGAATATAAAAAAATAGACGAGCAATGGATGGATTGGTTCGCAGATATTGACGTTGAAGATGACAAAAAATTAAATACTCCTACGTCGGCACTTATAAAAGATGATATAAAATTTCCAAATCAATGGAAAAAAGTACGAGAAATGCTTGACCAAAGAAATCCTGTCGCCAGAGGCAGAGCCTTGAAAGATATCGGCGACGAAGGAGAAAATATTGTACTTGAGTATGAAAAAGATATAGTGCGTAAAAATTGCAAACATCTACTGCCACAAGTAAAGATAGTGTCGGATATAAATTCTCTAGGTTACGACATAATCTCTGTCGAGCCGGATGGTAGTCGCATGAAAAAATATATAGAAGTCAAAACGACCAAAAAGAACTATATAAAGGGAGACCCACCATTTACAATTAGCATAAATGAGTGGTCAGTTGCTCAACAACAAGCAGACAGTTATTACATCTATCGTGTTATAATTACTCGTGAGGGTATTGCAATTTTTGAAATAAAAAATCCATTTAAGAAACACAAAAACGGCAAATTAGTAGTAGAACCGTTGGCGTACAAAGTAGTTTATTCTTCAGATTCTGGCAGGTACTTAACTTTAAAGACAAGCAATGAATCAGAAAAATAAAAAAAGAAATAATAGACAGAAGAAAGCGATTCGTATAGTTTCGCTTTTTTCTGGCTGTGGTGGCAGTGATTTAGGTGTTCAGGGAGGTTTTGCATTTCTTGGTAAAAGATACGGAAAACTTTCTACTGAAATTATTTTTGCGAACGATAATGATTTAGCCTCAACAGAAACATATCGTGCTAACTTTGGAGATCATGTTGTACACAAAAGTATTACTAAAATAATCTCTAGTGAAATTCCTAATCATGATATCTTAATAGGTGGATTTCCGTGTCAAGCCTTTAGTATTGTTGGTCAAAGAAACGGACTAAATGACCCAAGAGGCTTACTTTTTGAGGAAATGGCAAGAATTTTAAAGGACAAATCGCCAAAAGCCTTTATTGCTGAAAATGTAAAAGGTCTTGCAAATATCAAAAAGGGTAAGGTCTTAAAATTAATCATAAAAGAATTTTCAATTGGCTACGATGTTAAGTATAAAGTGCTTCATTCGGCAGATTTTGACGTTCCACAAAAAAGAGAACGAGTATTTATTGTTGGAATTAGAAAAGATTTAAGAATAAAATTCGCATTTCCGAAACCTGTTGCCAAACAATGGGTTCCGTTAAAAAAAGTGCTTCTCAAAAAAAGAGAGTTTGATAAAAAATATTATTTTTCACAAAAAGCTGTTGAAGGATTAAAAAAATCAAACAAAGCTTTCGATAAAGGACGAGCACAAAACATTGAAGAACCTTGCAATACAATAAGTGCACATCTTGCAAAAGTTAGTTTAAACGGAACAGATCCAGTGCTACTTATAGGTCATGAAAAATACAGAAGATTTACACCATTAGAAGCAGCAAGAATTCAATCTTTCCCAGATAATTTTAAGTTTGTTGGTGGTGATTTGGAAGCATACAAACAAATAGGAAATGCAATTCCTCCAGTTCTAATGTGGCATGTAGCAAAAGCGCTTATTAAACAATTGCAAGGGAAATAAGTAGTTTCTTGAAATAAAAAAAGAAGTTGTTGACGACTTTGGGAAAGTGTAGAATACAATCTAATTAGGCAAGTGAGCTACTCGACAGAAAGGTCGTTGTTGGCTCTGTCTAAAGGAGGAAGTATGAGAATTGTTGATTGTCATGTGCATATGAAGAGTAAAGTCAGCGATGTATCGGATATCCTTAGGGCGATGGATAAAAATGGCGTGGCGCGAATGCTTGTTATATCGAAGCGTGAGCGGAAATCATTAGAGGAAACGCGAAAGAATCTACAACAGACCAAGAGCCTTTGCGACCAAGCTCCTGATCGTCTTACAGGACTTGCATGGCTGGAACCAACTATCCACGGCATGAAGGAACTTGCAAGGGAAGCCCTTTGCAATATGGGTTTTGCAGGTATCAAGATTATTCCAGACCATTGGTATGTTCATGAAGATCGCTTGGAGCCATGGTGGGAGTTAATGAACGAGCTTGAGGCACGAATTCTGTTTCACACAGGTATCCTTTATGCGTTTGAGGATGGTTCTCGGTTTTGCCATCCAGTTTATCTGGAAAAACTACTTCACTATCCGAAGATCCTTTTTGCTATGGCGCATATTTCCTGGCCATGGTGTGAAGAATGTCTTGCAGTCATGGGTCGTATGAGAGCGGCTAAGAATCCACAGTGGCAAAGCTACATCGACGTAACTCCAGGAACGCCACCACATATACGCAAACAGGCTCTCTTTAACGCTCTTGATTTCTGCGGACCGGATCGGCTGATGTTTGGAACAGATTTATGTATACCCGGATGTCTTAGCACAAAAAAGCAGATTGATACTGATTTAGCCATTTTTGACGAATTTGGACTCAATGAAGCCCAAAAAGGGAGAATATTCTCAGGTACGGCAGATGAGCTTTTCCCTTCTACCAAGTGAGATAGGCTATTTCAGTAGCTCTGTTCAGACAGGCAAGAAGTGAAAGGGAGAATTAAGGAGGAGTAAATAATGGCGAATTATCAAGAGCCAAGAATTATGCTTACAGAAGAATATGATGAAGAGATGAATTTACAGGAAAAAGCTCAAGGTTGCACTCAAAACCACATCTTGAACTATTATCCTCATACTGCAAAGAGAAAAAATTTTATCTTTGAAAATCATTTTGTAATCAAAGAAAACAAGAAGATAGTTAGTCATGTGGGACTATTTCCTCTACAAGCAGTTGCTGATGGCGCTACAGTTAAAGTAGGAGGAATTGGGGATGTAGCTACTCATCCTGATTATTGCGGTAAAGGATATATGGGAAAATTATTAAACTACTCAGTAATAAAAATGAAGGAAAGAGAGATTCCTCTATCCATCCTTGGAGGTGATACGCAAAGGTATAGACATTATGGCTGGGAAACTGCTGGTAGAAAAATAGTATTTCATTTAACCTCGCGTTCAGTTAAGGAAATAAAAGCAGGAAAAGAGTTCAATCTCAGAGGATATGAGAAAAAGGATTTAGATAAAATCATAGAGATTCATGAAAAAGAATCACTAAGAGTCAAACGGTCTAAAAAAGATTATGAAAAACTGCTGGAGAGAACACAAATACAGGTTTGGATAGGAGAGGAAAAAGAGTCCTATGCCTATGCTGTATTAGACAAGAATCAAGTGATAGAATTTGGAGGAGCCCCCCTTTTAGTGGCAAAACTTTTCTCCTATTACCTTAACCATTATCCAACAGCTAATCTTAATGTCCATCTGCCATATAAAGATAGTCAGATACTGCGAACTCTATACAAGATAAGTTCTGGTTGGGAAATTATTCCTCTGGGAATGATTAAGATTATCGACTTAAAAAGAACTCTCTTATCTTTCAAAGACCAGATACAGAAGAAAACAGAACTTTTTGGTATAGAAAAAGGCAATGCTTTCACTCTTAAAATGATAGATAGCCATCAGAAAGCGACTTTAATCATAGAAGATGAAATAAAAGTAGAAGTTAATGGAAATTCTAATGTAATTTCTCTCTCCGACATAGAGATGGTGCGTCTCTTCTTTGGTCCATCTCCAGAGAATTTACTTACTTCTCTTTTCCCTTTAGACTTCTATATCTGGGGACTTGACCATGTATAAGGAGATGTCTTCTCTAAGATGAAAAAAGAAAAACGAATTGCTATTTTTTGAAGGCAAAAAAATAAGACGTCACTGGGATGAAAAACAGGGCGGAAATGAAACCGTGACAAAATGTAACGCTTTGAATTAGAAATTAATAATTAAAAACTTATTATGACAGGATGCTTACTATGACTAACATATTAAACATGACCCTTGCACAAATCGCTCGGCTTATAGATGGGAAGGTTGAAGGGGATGCCAGTATGGTTATAACTGGAATTTCCGGTATAAAAGAAGCAAAAAAAGGAGACATAACATTTCTAGCAAATGCCCGTTATTATTCTCTCTTGAAAACTACCAAAGCCTCAGCAATCATTGTTGATAAAAAGACGGATAAAAATGGGAGGCCTGTAATACGTACAGATAATCCGTATATCGGATTTGTTAAGATAATGGAATATCTACAAATAAACAAGGAAATGCCCTTACCAGGGATTCACAAGACTGCTGTTATAGGCAAGAATGCTAAACTGGGAAAGAATATTACTATAGAGGCACACGTTGTTTTAGGTGTAGATGCACAAATAGGAGACAATGCTGTTGTTTTCCCTGGAGTCTTCATAGGTAACGGTGCCAGGATAGGCGCTAATACATTAATCTATGCAAATGTAAGTATAAGAGAAAGAGTAATAATAGGCAGCAATGTAATAATCCACAACGGTGCAGTGATTGGAAGCGATGGATTTGGTTTTACGCCAATCAAAGGAGTTTTTAATAAGAAGGTTCCACAGCTTGGCACAGTAATTATTGAAGATGATGTTGAAATTGGAGCTAATGTTACTATTGATAGAGCTACAGTTGGAAGAACGCGAATTGGCAGGGGAACTAAGATTGATAATCTTGTTCAAATTGCGCACAACGTAGACATTGGCGAGCATTGTGTGATTATTGCTCAAGTCGGCATATCAGGATCCGCAACACTGGGAAATAAGGTTACTATTGCAGGCCAGGCCGGACTTGCAGGGCATATAAAAATTGGCGACAATACAATAATAACTGCTAAATCGGCAGTGACTAAAGACATCAGTCCAGACATGTGCGTATCCGGTTATCCCGCTATCCCGCTCAAAGAAGAACAAAAGATCAAAGCGTATCGCAATCGCCTGCCGGAAATATACAAGACTATTCAGGAACTTTCTCAAAAAATAAGAAAATTAGAGAAGAAACTTGGTTAAAAAGTTTTTATAGAATGGATAACAATATGACAGCATATGATGATTTCAAAACACGATTCAAGTTATTAGCCAGCAAGCATAGACACTTAGTGGTAAATACACTTTCAAATATTTTTACTATGCGTTTAATAGGAAACAAAACGCATGGTGATTTAGCAGAAATTGGTATGGTTGAATTTATAAACCAATTTATGTATGACTTCAGAAGCATTCACGTTGGCAAAGATAAATTCAGAGCAAAAGAACACGAAGAGGATATTGTAATTATAAACGAAATAACAAAAATGGAATTTCCTGTGAGTCTAAAAGCATACGGCGATGGTCCTCTTCAACTTTCGACAGACAGTAGCCAAAAATTATTTCCATTTCTTGAATCACAGGGAAAAGATATTGTGGGCAAAAAACAAATTAGAAGAATTTTCGAATCAAAAGAATTTGAAGATTTTGATGCAACCAACATTATGCCGCTTATTTATGATGAAAAAAAGCAGAGGTGCAACATAATGATCTTTGACCATAAAAAAGCAACAAAAAAAATTCGCCGAATTGTTTTTGTTGACAAAAATAAAAGGTTTGATTCCCTAACACAAAATGTTGTCGATGGTAAAGGGAGAAAGCACCCGATATTTATGTTTGTTGATTTTGGCGGAAATTATATTTGTGAAGTAAGATACGGAGGAGCTTCTGCAAATGCCCTACAACGTGGTCTTTGGACGCATACCAAGAACGCCGTTTTTTATTTTGATTCACTTACAAACGGGTGGATAGATTATTCTCATAACCATACGCTTGTAAAACTATTTGGTCTTGCATTAAACAGTTCTGAACTAGGCCATAAATTAGCAAACGATATTCTGCAAAAAGACATAGATCATTTAAAAACATTATGATTCCTAAACAATTAAACATTTTTGGGGAACCAGATGTAGCAATCCCAAAAACAGAGGGTATAAAATATGCTGGTTCAAAACTAAAAATTTTACCTTACATTATTAAAATAATAAGTGAATTGAATGGGGTCAAAAACGTATTAGACGGATTTAGTGGTTCTACGCGAGTTTCTCAAGCATTCGCTAAATTAGAATATAATACGACTTCAAGTGATATCGCTATATGGTCAGAGGTTTTTGCAACTTGTTATTTGAAGTCAAAAAAACCAGACGCTTTTTATCAAGAAATAATAGACCATTTGAATAATTTGAAGGAATACGATGGTTGGTATACGGAACATTATGGAGCAGAATTAACAGGCACAAAACGCCCATTCCAAGCAAAAAACACACGGAAATTGGACGCAATTCGAGAGGAAATCGAAAAATTAAATTTAAAATGGGAAGACAAGTGCGTGATTCTTACAAGTTTAATCTATGCGCTTGATTCGGTTGATAGTACGCTTGGACATTATGTGTCATATTTATCAAAATGGTCTCCGCGCTCTCATAATGACATGATTTTAAAGCTACCCAATCGTTTTGATCACAATGGTGGACATAGAATAATTTGCGGTGATATTTTTAATACTACATCAAAGAATAAGTTTGATTTTGTTTATTTTGACCCTCCATATGGTTCAAACAATGAGAAAATGCCCCCAAGTCGTGTACGGTATGCTTCATATTACCATATTTGGACAACAATTATTAAACATGATAAACCTGCTGTATTTGGAAAGGTAAACCGCAGGGAAGACAGTAGAGATTTAGAATCCGCTTCCTTGTTTGAAGAATTCAGAAAAGATGAAGATGGAAATTTTATTGCAATGAAGGCGTTGCGTAAATTGATCCAAAAAACAAACGCTCGCTATATTTTATTATCATATAGTTCCGGTGGAAGAGCGACAAAACAAGAATTGAGCGATATAATCAACGAATCTGGAAAGTTGCTAAAGGTTGTTGAGATAGATTACAAAAAAAATGTCATGGCAAATATGCGCTGGACAAATGATTGGATAAATAGTGACGGGAAATATAGCGAATACTTATTCTTAATGGAGAAATAATAAGGAGTTTAACGTCCGATAGAAGCAAGATTGCTTCACTTTGTTCGCAATGACAGAAAGATAGAATATGATGAATAAGATTAAAATTCTTCCTGAACATGTTTCCAATAAAATTGCAGCAGGTGAGATTGTCTTAAGGCCTGCGTCAGTAGTAAAAGAATTTATAGAAAACTCTATAGATGCTGAGGCAACAAGAATTACGATAAATATCAAAGCCGGTGGGCAAAAGCTAATAGAGGTAATTGATAATGGGATTGGAATGGGAGCTGACGATGCAGCGCTTGCTTTAGAGCGCTTTTCAACAAGCAAAATCAGAAATGCGGACGATATATTCCAAATAAATACACTTGGGTTTAGAGGCGAAGCTTTACCCAGCATAGCCTCGGTTTCAAAATTGGAACTTATAACCAAAGCCAGAGACAAGCATTTAGGCTTTCTCATAAAAACAGTTGGCGGAAGAATAGAAAAATCTCAGGTAACAGGCTGCGCTAACGGAACAACAGTAAGAGTTGAAGATCTGTTTTTCAACACGCTTCCCAGACGCAAGTTCCTGAAATCAGAAGCAACGGAGATGTCGCACATCCTGAATGCCGTAACATTTGAAGCGCTCGCCAGGCCTGATATATACTTTAAACTTGTTCATGATGGACGTGAACTCATTAATATAGGACAGTCCAATGATCTCTTAAAAAGAATAACATCCCTTTTTGGAGAACAAACATCAAATAATCTGCTCCCCATAGAAGGAGGAAACGACCTTTTAAATGTTTATGGATTTATTTCCAAACCTGAAGAAACGCGCACCAATAGAAACAGCCAGCTGATATTCATAAACAAACGATGCGCTCATAATAAATCCATATCTCACAGCATATACGAAGCCTATCATACACTGGTGCCAAGAGGCAGATTCCCAATAGTCTTTATTTTTATAGATACACCACCTGCTGCTATTGATGTGAATATCCATCCTGCAAAGGATGAAGTAAAATTCTTTAAAGAGAATCTTGCGCATGCGCTGGTTAAAGAAGCAATAAAGCAGGCTTTAAGCAGTTCTGATTTAATTTTCAGTCTGGAGCATGAAAAAGTTACTGAAACAGAACAGGAACATGGAATTAAAGAGGCAATAGGCAAGTATATGGTCAAACAAAAAATGGGAGAACAAGAAGTTCCTGAATTTAATTTCTCAAAAACGAGCAAAACCAACATTCTTCCAAAGTATATACAGGTTTTTGAAACATATATAATTACGCAGTTTAACGGGAATCTTGTAATTATTGATCAACACGCTGCTCATGAGCGCATTGTTTATGAAAAATTAACAGGAGATTTGTCTCTTTCCAAGATAGAATCTCAGGGGCTTTTAATTGATGAAACGCTTGATCTTAATTACAGGCAGGCAGTAGTATTTGAGAAATATCTGGATTATTTTAAATCCCTTGGTTTTCAGATAGAGCCTTTTGGAAAAAATACTTTCAGCATACGTTCAATACCAGCGATTTTAAAAAACGCTAACCCTGCGCAGGTGATTTCTGATGTTCTGGATGAGATTATAGAGAGTGAAAAAGCTAAAAGCATAGTGGATCTAACAGAGGAATTAATAAAGTTGATAGCGTGTCATACTGCAATCAGGGCAGGCGCCAAACTTCAGAAGGAAGAAGTAGAATCACTTCTTCGTCAGCTTTTTAATGCGCAAACTCCCTATACCTGTCCTCATGGAAGACCAACAATGATCAAGTTATCAAAGTATGAATTAGAAAAAAAGTTCAAGAGAGCTTAAGGTGCTATAAAGGACGATGAACAGCAATTTAATTTTGTCATTTCAACATTCTGGCTGGGTTGGAAAAGCAATTGTAATTTTGCTGTTTGCAATTTCTGTAATATCTTGGACTGTAATCATCATAAAATTTGGGGCAATTAGAAAAGCAGAGCGAACGTCTAAACAATTCTTAAGAATATTCAGGAACTCTTCTTCTGAAAATGTGTTTAATCTTCACATTAAAGGAGATGAAAAGTACAAGTTTTCCCCTATATTCCAAGTTTATAAACAAGGGTGTGAGAAAGTTAATTCTATAGGAGAGAATATTACTGCCTCAGATCTAAAATACATAGAGAAGACACTGTTAAGTTCAGTCAGTGATTCATTCTTCAATCTGGAAAAATTCTTAGGGTTTCTTGCAACAACTGCAGGAGTCAGCCCTTTTATAGGACTTTTAGGCACTGTATGGGGTATACTTAATGTCTTCCTGCAGGTCAGTCTGCAGGGCACCGCAAGTATTGGAACTGTTGCTCCTGGAGTTGCTGAGGCGCTGATAACCACTGTGGCAGGGCTGGTAGTAGCAATTCCGGCTCTTGGTGCATACAATTTATTCTCAAACCAGTTGAGAGTGTTATCAATAGAGACAGATAATTTTGTGGGGGAGTTTCTTTCTCTTGCAGAAAGAAAATTAGTTAGGGCGCAAAACCTATGAAAAGCAGATTATATGCATACACTCCGATCAGCCAGATAAATATTACAAGTCTTGTTGATGTTACAATGGTTCTTTTAATTGTTTTTATTTTGATTACTCCAATTATGCTTCATGGGATCAATGTTCAACTTCCGCAGGCATCATCTAAAAGAATGGATATTTCAAAGGATGCTGTCACAATCAGCATATCAAAGCACGGCAAGATATATCTGGATAATGCCAGAGTAACCCATGAATCCTTAAAAAAACGGCTTAAAATAATTGTAGGCTCAACTCAAAATACGTCTGTAATAATCAAAGCTGATAAATTCGTCAAGTATGGTGAAGTAGTAAAAGTCCTTGATATAGTTAGAAAATCAGGCATCTCAAGAGTTGGTCTTCCAACCAGAGTTCGTGATATACACCGCTGAATATGAAAAAAGCTCTGTTAATATCTCTAAGCGTTCATATAAGCATCATTTTATTAATACTTCTTATTGCAATTGTGAAACACAAGACGTCAAAGCTTGAAGTTCCACAATTCGTTCAGTTAACTCCGGATATAGAACAAGTTGAAAAACCAGTTAAAACTTTAAAGCGATCTACCACCCGAAGGCTTAAAAAAATATTAGACACGCGCAAATTAAGGACAAAGATTCTCACAAGATTTAAAGCTATTAAAGCTGTGGATAAATCTGATTCAGCAAAACATATTCCCGTTAAGAAAGAGAAGAAGCTCATAGGCAAAGAGGATGTGCATATCAGCGCCGGGAGATTTCCTTATCTATGGTATTTAACTGTAATAAAAACTAAATTGTCAAATGCATGGACACCACCGAGCGGATATATAATAGCAAAAGAAGGGACATATGTTAGAGTTTGCTTTAGGGTTAATAAAAATGGCATTATAGACAATGTGAAGATAAAGCATTCTTCTGGTATGAAATTGCTTGATAATTCAGTATTAAATGCTATAAAGTCAGTAGAAACTCTACCTGCTCTTCCTTCAGAATGGAAAGAGGAATATCTAAATGTCAGCATTATTTTTAAAACATTATGAAAAACATTAAATTCAATTTGTTAAAACTTTGTGCCTTTGTGCCTTTGTGCCTCTATATTTTCTATTCTAATCTATGTTTTTCCTCAGAAGTTCAATTAAGCATATCTAAAAAATCTGCAAAAAAAGTAAATCTGTTTATTGAGGCTTTTGTTGCTGAGGGAGACGAGCATAATGTGGAATTAGAGAAAGCAATCTATGCTGATTTGTCAAGACATCTGAAGTACTCCGGGCATTTTTCCATACAAAAACAGGTTTCAAAAGACACGGAATTAGTGAGCAAAGGCTCTTATAAAGCAAAAAAGGGGAAACTTGTTCTTACAGCAAAGGTGTATTCTACATCGGCAAGTCATGAAATATTTGCCAAAAAATATAAAGGACTGATCTCTCAGTCAAGCCTATTAATAAAAACTGCTGCTAACGATATTATAGAAAAAATTACCGGAGAAAAAAGCATTGTATTCTCAAAGATCGCCTATACTTCTACTGATAGAGCAGGCGTAAAACAAATATATGTAATAGATTATGACGGGAAAAACAGAGAGCAAATTACTTCAGGAGATTATAATAACATTGAACCCTGCTGGTTCCCTGATTGCGTCAAGATTGCATACACTTCATATAAGAATGGCTATCCCGGAATATTTACCTGCGATCTGAAGAATCACAGAAAAAAAGCTCTAATTTGTTATCCTGGCGTTAATGCATCTTCTGCTGTCTCAAATGACGGTAAGAACATTACCTTAATACTCAGTAAGGATGGAAACCCGGAATTATACAAGGTATCCTTACCTGATCTGCTTCTTGAGCGCCTGACAGCTTCCAGAGCTGTAGAATCAACCCCGACATGGTCTAATGATAGCCAAAAAATAGCGTTTGTCTCAGACCGCAAGGGAACCCCTCAAATATACATACACTATTTAATTGATAATAAAACCATCAGACTTACATTTGAAGGGAGATATAATTCAGACCCTTGCTGGTCTCCAGTCTCTAATAAGATTGCTTATGCATCACTAACAAACGGACATTTTCAAATCTATATAGCTAATTTGGATGTTTACGGAGTTTATCAGTTAACATATGAACCGCTGCAGCATGAAAATCCCTCATGGGCTCATGATGGAAGACATATTGTTTACAGCGTTACAAAGAATTTCAGATCATATCTGGAAGTAATGGATGTTATAACAGGAGAGAAATATAGGTTAACCTCTCCGGAACATAATGCGTTAGAACCTGCTTGGTCAAGGTAAGGGCTGAAGACACATAGGCATAAAAAATTTCTAATTTCTAATTTTAAATTATTAATCAATTTTTAATGCTTTAAGTTTTAATTAAAAAAGGCACAAAGTGGCAAAAAAAAAAATATATAGATGGGGTATGTTAATTAGAAATTTTGAAATTAGTAATTCATTGGAAATTAGAAATTGAGAATTAAAAATTAGGATTATACTTTGTCCATAGAAAATATTATAAAGAAAATAGAGGCTGATGCTGGAAGAGAGTGCAAGGTGCTAAAAGATAGAGCATCTCTGGAGATTAAACAGATACAGGAACAAGCAAAAAATCAGGCTGAAAAGGAGAGAGAAAGTATTCTGAGGCATGCAAAAGAGCAGGCAGAAAAAAACATGAATAAGGCTATTGTTTCTGCGAATCTTGAATGCAGGATCAGGTTATTGAAAGTTAAACAGGACATAATCTCAATATGTTTTGAGAAAGCATACAATGAAACACTTAAGTTGCCTCTATCAGATTACTTAGAATTAATGGAACTGAAATTGCTAAAACTTGCAGAAATCGGAGATGAAAAGGTAATATTTGGAGACCTGCACAGAGAAAAGTTCAACAGCAATTTTATAAATCAAACAAATAAGAAACTGGTTTCAAGAGGGAAAAAGGGGGAACTTTGTATCTCAAATACTTCAAGACCTCTAATGTCTGGTTTCATTCTAATAAAAGAGAAACAAGAAATCAACGCCTCCTTAGAACAATTAATTAAGATGTTAAGGCATAAATTACTGATAAAAATAAGCAAGGTTCTCTTTGAATAACAAATATAATCTCAAAGCTCAAATGTCAAACTCGCTAATTCATAAAATAAAGAACAGAAAAGCAAAGATTGCAGTAATCGGTTTGGGATATGTAGGTCTCCCTTTATGTGTGGAATTTGCAAAAAAGGGGTTCTGCGTAACAGGCATAGATGTTGATAAAAAGAGAGTGGAAAGTGTTAACAAAGGAATTTCATATATTGGAGATGTGAAATCATCAGAGATTAAATTATGTGTGAAGGATAAATCTTTTCAGGCAATTATGGATTACAGAGTTCTTGGCGAGCAAGACGCTATTATAATGTGTGTTCCAACGCCATTGCGAAAAACAAAGGAACCTGATATTTCCTACATAATTGATGCATCCAAAAAGATAGCAGAGACCCTGAAAGCGGAACAGTTGATTGTGCTGGAAAGCACTACGTATCCGGGCACAACAGATGAAGTCATACAGCCGATACTGGAGAAAAGTGGATTAAAGGCAGGGAAAGACTTTTATCTTGCATTTTCCCCGGAAAGAGTGGATCCGGGAAACAAAAAATATAATACTGCTAATATCCCAAAGGTAATAGGTGGGATTAACAGCCAATCTACTCTGACAGCAAAAACTCTATATAGCCAGATTAATAGTCACGTTATTCCAGTGTCTTCATCGCGTGTGGCTGAGATGGTGAAACTTCTGGAAAATACGTTCCGCAGTGTAAATATAGCACTCGCGAATGAGATGGCAATAATGTGCGATTATCTGGACATAGATGTATGGGAGGTTATAAAAGGGGCTGCAACAAAGCCTTTCGGATTTATGCCATTCTATCCCGGTCCCGGTATAGGCGGACATTGTATACCTCTTGATCCATTCTATCTTACATGGAAATCCAGGCTTCATGGGTATGAGGCAAAATTTATAGAGCTTGCCGGGGAGATTAATAGGACAATGCCTAAATATGTAGTGGACAAAATAGTAGACATCTTAAATAGTCATAAAAAAAGCATTAACGGTTCGACTGTGTTTGTGCTTGGCGTTGCTTATAAAAAGGATGTAGGAGACTGGAGGGAATCACCAGCAATAGAAATCATAAGTATGCTATTAAAAAAAGGCGCAAATGTATATTTTAACGATCCTTATGTTTCGGATATAAACATAAATAATACATTAATGCGCTCAAAGGAGCTCAGTAAATCATTGCTGGGGAAATCCGATTGCGCGGTTATTATTACAAATCACGGTGTATATGACTATAAATTTATTATTGAGAATTCGTTTGCTGTTTTAGATACAAGAAATGCAACAGGCGGATTAAATGGGTCTTTTGAGAATGTATTTAGATTGTGAAGAGAAACGAAATGACAAATGTTCAAAAATTTAATCTGGGAATGGGCGAACATCCCCCTGATTTCGCCTACGGCGAAACCATCCCCCTTCGAAGGGGGATTAAGGGGGATGTAAGGGGTGGCAGGCCTTGCGCCTGCCCTTGTCCATAGGGAAAATCATGAAAACAGTCTTAGTAACAGGTGGCGCAGGTTTTATAGGTTCTCATATTGTAGAGACGCTGGTAAATCGCAGCAAGAAAGTCAGGGTAATAGATAACCTTTCTACTGGGAATATTGATAATCTTGTGCATCTAATAAATGATATAGAATTTATAGAAGGCGATATAAGAGATACAAATCTTTTAGATAGAGCTATGAAAGGTGTTGATTTTTGCTTTCATGAAGCAGCCTTGCCTTCTGTTGCAAGGTCTGTTGAAGATCCAATTACAACAAGCCAGGTCAATATAGAAGGCACATTAAACCTGCTTTTCGCTGCAAAGAAGAACAAAGTAAAAAGATTTATCTATGCTAGTTCTTCTTCTGCATATGGAGATTCTCCATCTTTACCTAAAAAAGAGGAAATGAAACCTCGTCCATTATCTCCTTATGCTGTAAGCAAACTAACCGGCGAATACTACTGCAGAGTTTTTTATTCTGTTTATGGACTTGAGACAGTATGTTTGAGATATTTTAATGTTTTTGGTCCCAGACAGGACCCAGACAGTCTGTATGCTGCTGTTATTCCTAAGTTTATAACTTGTTTTTTGAAGAATACCGCTCCTCAAATCTATGGCAATGGAGAACAGTCCAGAGATTTCACGTACATAGACAATGTTGTCCATGCAAATATGCTGGCTGCTGAAGCAAAGAGCATGTCTGGTCAGGTATTGAATATTGCCTGCGGCAGACAAACGTCTCTTAATGATTTGATTAAGCTGCTCAAAGATCTGCTGTCAAGTAAAGTAAACCCTGATTATACGAAACCAATGGCAGGGGATATAAAACACTCTTTGGCAGATATATCAAAAGCCATGGATATACTTGGGTATAGTCCAAAAACTAGTTTTGAACAGGGCATAAAAAGCACCATAGAATGGCATAAAAATGACAAATAAAACAGTTTTAATTACAGGTGGCGCAGGCTTTATAGGGTCTCATCTTTGCGACTTTTTGTTAGGCAAAGACTATCGCGTAATCTGTATGGATAACTTAATAACAGGAAGCGAAGATAACATTGCTCATATTATACAAAATAAGAATTTTACATTCATAAGACATGATGTTACTAATTATATTAATATTAAAGGTCGTCTTGACTATATTCTGCATTTTGCTTCCCCAGCAAGTCCAATTGACTATCTTGAGCTGCCAATTCAAACCTTAAAAGTAGGCTCTCTGGGAACGCATAAGGCGCTTGGTCTTGCTAAAGAGAAGAAAGCTAGGTTTTTACTTGCCTCTACCTCTGAAGTCTACGGAGATCCTCTGGTTAATCCACAACCAGAAACCTATTGGGGGAATGTAAACCCCATTGGCCCTCGTGGGGTTTATGATGAGGCAAAGAGATTTGCAGAGTCCATGACTATGGCTTATCAGCGTTTTCATAAGGTTTCAACAAGAATTGTCCGAATTTTTAATACATATGGACCAAGAATGCGAATAAATGATGGGAGAGTGGTCCCTGCATTTATAAATCAGGCTTTGAGAAATAAGGCTCTTACAGTTTTTGGAGACGGGACACAAACACGCAGTTTTTGTTATATCTCTGATCTTGTAGAGGGAATATATAAATTGCTTCTTTCAGATGTGAATACACCTGTAAACATAGGAAATCCGTCTGAGATGACGATTTTAGATTTTGCAAAACAAATAATTCAAATCACAGGAAGTAAAAGCAGGATTATTTTTAAGCCCCTGCCTGTTGATGATCCAAAAGTTCGCAGACCTAATATTTCCAAGGCAAAGAGAGAGCTCAAGTGGGAACCTGTTGTTGACATTCAGCAAGGACTTAGGAGCGCAATTAAGTATTTTAAAATGTAGGGGTAGGTCTTGCACCTGCCCTTTTTTTCTATGAGAAATCTAAAAGGAAAAGTCTCAGTCATTATGCCAGCATATAATGAAGAAAAGCATATTCTTCATAATATAGAAGAGACTATTAGAGTTTTTGATCAATTCGGTTGCAATTATGAAATCATAGTGGTTGATGATGGGAGTATTGATAATACTTATAAAGAGGCTTTAAAAGCCCAAAATGAGCAGACAAATGTTATTGTAAAAAGGAACCGTATAAACAGAGGGAAGGGCCACGCAATAAAACACGGCTTCAGATTTGCGCAGGGGGATTACATTGTATTTCTGGATGCGGATCTTGACCTGCATCCCGGGCAGATAAAGGGATTTTTTGATATTATGAAAAGAGAGGGCTCGGATATTGTAATAGGTTCAAAAAGGCATTCAGCATCTATTCTTAATTATCCCAAAAGAAGGAAAATAATAAGCTACGGATATAATTTGCTTGTCAGGATATTGTTTGCCTCTCAGATCAGGGACACTCAAACAGGCTTAAAAGTGTTTAAAAGAAAGGTATTGGATTCCCTTTTTCATGTAATACTTGTTAAGCGGTTTGCCTTTGATGTAGAGCTTCTAATGGTTGCGCATCATATCGGGCACAAGATATCGGACGCGCCTATTGAGATCAACTTTGGCAGAGAGCAAAGAATAGGAAGGATAAGTGTTCGCGATATTTTGAATACATACTTGGACACATTGGCAATATTTTACAGGATGTATCTAAGGCGTTACTATATTAAAATGCTTGCAGGAAAGTGTAAGATATGAAAAAAGCAATGCAGGTTGTAATTCTGTGCGGAGGAAAAGGCACAAGAATGGGACATCATACAAAATTTCTTCCAAAGCCTTTAATAAAGATAGGGCAAAGACCGATTTTGTGGCATATAATGAAGATCTATTCTTTTTATGGATTTAATCGCTTTATTTTATGTCTTGGGTATAAAAAACAAAAGATAGAGGAATATTTTTCTCATACAAGAGGCTGGCATATTACATTCGCAGACACCGGGCTGAACACTAATACAGGTGGAAGGATTAAGAGAATAGAGAAATATATTGAGGATGATAATTTTCTTGCAACATATGGTGATGGCGTAGCAGATGTCAATATAAATGGACTAATTCAGTTCCATAATAAAAACAAGAAGATAGCAACCCTTACAGCAGTAAAACCGCGTTCACAGTTCGGTATTATGGATATAGCCACTGATGATACGGTTAGTGACTTCCATGAAAAACCTGTTCTTACTCACTGGGTAAATGGAGGTTTTTTTGTGTTTAACAGGCGTATATTTAAGTATTTGGGGAAAGATGATATTCTCGAAAGAAAGCCTTTTTATCAATTATCCAAAGACAAAGAACTAGTTGCTTATAAACATCATGGTTTTTGGGAGTGTATGGATACATATAAGGATAATCTTGAACTTAACCAGGCATGGAAATCCCACACTGCTCCCTGGGCTATGTGAAAAATGGCTTGGAGCCAAATGCCTTTCATTTTTCCCTCACAAACAACAATGGAAATACAATATCACTCACACAACATGGAATCCAAACTGCAAGAAACAAAAACAAAAGAACAAAAGGAAGCAAAGGGATCCAGTTTGCTACACCGAACGCTGTAAAAGCGAATAAGGATGCCCATGTGCTTAATAAGACATGACCAAAATGTGGGAATCTGGTTTTAGGTTTTAAACAACCAATTACAATTCCAAGGATTGCTGCAGAATTCACAATCTTCCATTTTGCAATTCCAATAAACGGCATTTTTGCAGTCTCTATAAATGGCACATGAAATTCCATTTGAACATTAAGCAAACCTCCTCCAAGATAAGGGATTATAGCATCGCTTAACGTAGCTATTCCAATGGAGCCTGTATAACCAATAATAATTGCCTTCCAGAGTTTGCCTCTTCCATGCAATCTATACATAGATATTGTTGTAAGCGCGCTCAGGACAACATGAAGAGGATGCAAAGTGTAAAAAATCGCATTAGAAATTTCCCTGGGAGTATGAAAAAAAACTATTATAATCATGACGATAATACCTGTAACAGCCCCAAACATAGTAAACGGAATGTGCCTTTTTAATTCTTTAAAAATTTGTTTTAACATTACCTCTCCTTTTCTTTTAGTTGAAAATTTCTTATTCTATTACCATACTCTTTACCCATTGCCATAAAGCTATCATTATGCCCACCTTGCATTTTATAAAATTGTTTAGGTAAAAGGGCAGCTTTAAAAAGTTTTTCTCCATGGTGAAAAGGGATTATTTCATCATTTTCCGAATGTATTATAAGCTTGGGGATTCTTACGTTTTTTATTTTTTGAATACTGTCATATTTTATGCTTGCGCAATATTTAATTGGAAGAAATGGATAAAATTCCTTACCAATATCAATTATAGACGTAAATGCGCTTTCTGAAATAAGTAAGCCTTTGTTAATTTTTGCCGCAAGATCAATCGCTATTGCTCCTCCAAGAGAACGTCCGAATATGATAATCTTATCCTCATCCGGTTTTTTCTCTGAGATGAGCCATTTATATGCAGCCATTGCGTCCAGATAGGTGCCTTTTTCTGTTGGAAATCCCTTGCTTTTGCCATAACCCCTGTAATCAAATATAAAAACATTCAAATCAATATCATGAAATATGTCTATACTATCAAGACGGTCGCTTATATTCCCGGCATTTCCATGGCATAAAAGTAGAGTTGATACTGCTTTCTCACAGGGAATGTACCAGCCATTCAGCGTAACATGGTCATCTGTCTCAAAAAAAACATCTTCAAACTTCAGACCAAGACTTTCCGGAGTTATGCTGATCTCACGAGCAGGGTAGTAAATATTCTTCCATTCAAAATATCTGAAATACAGATGGAGACAACAAATAACAATCAGTGTCCCAATAACATATTTAATAATTTTCACCCACATTTAACACACCTCTATTTTGCTGCTTACATGTTTAGTCCGGGTTTTCCAGCGATTATGCAGCCAGAACCACTGGTCAGGATATTGCCGGATATAAGATTCAATAACCTTAGAAAATTGAGCAGTATATCTCTGTATGTCATTATCTGCGTCTTCAGAACTATGCGCATATATAGGATTCCCAATAAGTATTTTGTGAAATTTCCCCTCTCTTACAATAAAAGTCGGAACAACGGGCGCTCCTGTTCTTAAGGCAAAAACAGCTGGGCCTTTCGCTGTGGCTGCAGGTCTCCCGAAGAAATCCGCAAAAATCATATCTTTTCTCGTATTTTGATCCATTAATATAGCAACCAGTTCATTATTATTGAGCGCGCGAAGCACCTTTCTAATGGGATCATTCTTCTGAATGACTTTCATCCCAACAAGTCCTCTATACCTGTCAATAGTATTCCCTATTCTTCTGTTATCTGAAAGTCTGCCAATTACATTTACAGGATATCCTCCCAGTCCAAAAGCAGCGCCCAAAAGTTCCCAGTTCCCGAAATGTGCGCCAAGCAAAATAGCGCCTTTCCCTTCTTTTAGAATGGGGTCTATTTTACATAGCCCAGATGTATCAACAATTCTTCTTATTCTCGTTCCATTCATTCTTGGAAGCTGAAGGAATTCCAGAAGTGTTTTCCCGAGATTTTTATATGTCTCTCTGGCTATCTTTTTCAGTTCAATATCACTTTTCTGATTTCCAAAAGCAAACTTAAGATTTTTAAAAACCTGTTTTCGTCTTATTCTGAGTATATAAAATACAAAATCCCCAAGAATACTCCCTAAAAAAAGCATCATATTTCTCGGAAGGTATCTTACAGACGCAGCTATTGTCACTCCCAAAAAATACTGATGAGTATGTCTCATGTTTTTTTATCCATTAATTCTTCATAGAGTTTTTCAGTTTTGTATGCCATCCGGCTTAAAGAAAAATTTTTAACAGTCTCTTTAGTGGCAAGCCCCATTTTTTTAGTCAATTCTTCATTGCCAGCTAATGTCAGTATCCTATCTGCGAGAGCATCCTCATCTCCGGAAGAAACAATAAACCCATTTTCTCCATTAATGATAATTTCCTTGTTGCCGCCCACATCTGTTGCAACTACTGGCTTTCCGCAAGCCATTGACTCTAAAACTACATTTGAGAACCCTTCTCTAATGGATGAGATCACTGAAATGTCTGAGAGGTATAGTATATCTTTTATATCATTTCTTTTACCTGTAAAGACAACATTCTCTTTTATGCCCAATCTTTCTGAGAGAGATTCTAAACTATCTCTCATTGGTCCATCTCCAACTATCAAAATTTTTAGGTTTTTCATTCTGGTAATTATCTTTCTTGCTGCTCTCAATAAGTATTCATGTCCCTTTTGCGGATGAAGACGACCTATAGCCGCTATTACTTTATCGTTTTCCAATAAGCCCAATTTAATCTTTTTCTCAACTATTACCTTCTGAGAGGGTATGTTCTTCTGCCAGAAATCCAGATCCACTCCGTTATAGATAACCTCAAACTTATCAGCTGGGATATCAG